>NZ_JBQZXE010000020.1:0-38760 GCF_053555855.1 Shigella sp. SIG3 | reverse complement strand
TGTGTGCTGACGCCAAAAAAGTCCAACGGCAGATATTACATGTACCTGGCTTCTGGGCAGAATTATCCTGGCATTTACGCCAACGTACGACAGGTAAGACTAAAGCCTTATATAACAAAGTCTGAATATAAGGAAAACCAATGCAAGATTTAAGCGGTTTCTCGGTGCCGAAAGGGTTCCGGGGCGGCAACGCTATTAAAGTGCAATTATGGTGGGCAGTACAGGCAACAATATTTGCCTGGTCGCCACAAGTATTGTATCGCTGGCGGGCTTTTTTATTACGTTTATTCGGAGCAAAAATAGGAAAAAACGTAGTTATTCGTCCGTCAGTAAAAATTACCTATCCGTGGAAATTAACCTTAGGTGATTACGCGTGGGTTGGCGATGACGTCAATTTATATACCCTCGGTGAAATAACCATTGGCGCACATTCGGTGATATCGCAAAAAAGTTATTTATGCACCGGTAGCCACGACCATGCAAGTCAACATTTCACCATTAACGCCACGCCTATTGTGATTGGCGAGAAATGCTGGCTGGCAACCGATGTCTTTGTTGCCCCAGGCGT
Organism: Shigella sp. SIG3; assembly: GCF_053555855.1. NCBI lineage: Bacteria > Pseudomonadati > Pseudomonadota > Gammaproteobacteria > Enterobacterales > Enterobacteriaceae > Shigella > Shigella sp. SIG3. The sequence goes on along the minus strand of NZ_JBQZXE010000020.1, from coordinate 38,192 downwards.
CACAATCGGCGACGGCACCGTCGTGGGTGCACGAAGCAGTGTTTTTAAATCGCTTCCGGCAAATGTGGTTTGCCGGGGGAATCCCGCAGTGGTGATACGCGAACGCGTTGAAACTGAATAAATTCAAAAATACAGAGGAATAAGACATGTCAAAAGTCGCTCTCATCACCGGTGTAACCGGACAAGACGGTTCTTACCTGGCAGAGTTTCTGCTGGAAAAAGGTTACGAGGTGCATGGTATTAAGCGTCGCGCATCGTCATTCAACACCGAGCGCGTGGATCACATTTATCAGGATCCGCACACCTGCAACCCGAAATTCCATCTGCATTATGGCGACCTGAGTGATACCTCTAACCTGACGCGCATTTTGCGTGAAGTACAGCCGGATGAAGTGTACAACCTGGGCGCAATGAGCCACGTTGCGGTCTCTTTTGAGTCACCAGAATATACCGCTGACGTCGACGCGATGGGTACGCTGCGCCTGCTGGAGGCGATCCGCTTCCTCGGTCTGGAAAAGAAAACTCGTTTCTATCAGGCTTCCACCTCTGAACTGTATGGTCTGGTGCAGGAAATTCCGCAGAAAGAAACCACGCCGTTCTACCCGCGATCTCCGTATGCGGTCGCCAAACTGTACGCCTACTGGATCACCGTTAACTACCGCGAATCCTACGGCATGTACGCTTGTAACGGAATTCTCTTCAACCATGAATCCCCGCGCCGCGGCGAAACCTTCGTTACCCGCAAAATCACCCGCGCAATCGCCAACATCGCCCAGGGGCTGGAGTCGTGCCTGTACCTCGGCAATATGGATTCCCTGCGTGACTGGGGCCACGCCAAAGACTACGTAAAAATGCAGTGGATGATGCTGCAACAGGAACAGCCGGAAGATTTCGTTATCGCGACCGGCGTTCAGTACTCCGTACGTCAGTTTGTGGAAATGGCGGCAGCACAGCTGGGCATCAAACTGCGCTTTGAAGGCACGGGTGTTGAAGAGAAGGGCATTGTGGTTTCCGTCACCGGGCATGACGCGCCGGGCGTTAAACCGGGTGATGTGATTATCGCCGTTGATCCGCGTTACTTCCGTCCGGCAGAAGTTGAAACGCTGCTCGGCGACCCGACCAAAGCGCACGAAAAACTGGGCTGGAAACCGGAAATCACCCTCAGAGAGATGGTGTCTGAAATGGTGGCTAATGACCTCGAAGCGGCGAAAAAACACTCTCTGCTGAAATCTCACGGCTACGACGTGGCGATCGCGCTGGAGTCATAAGCATAAGTAAACAACGCATTTTTATCGCTGGCCATTGTGGGATGGTCGGTTCTGCCATCAAGCGGCAGCTCGAACAGCGCGGTGATGTGGAGCTGGTATTACGTACCCGCGATGAACTGAACCTGCTGGACAGCCGCGCCGTGCATGATTTCTTTGCCAGCGAACGCATTGACCAGGTCTATCTGGCGGCGGCGAAAGTGGGCGGCATTGTTGCCAACAACACCTATCCGGCGGATTTCATCTACCAGAACATGATGATTGAGAGCAACATCATTCACGCCGCGCATCAGAACGACGTGAACAAACTGATGTTTCTCGGATCGTCCTGCATCTACCCGAAACTGGCAAAACAGCCGATGGCAGAAAGCGAGTTATTGCAGGGCACGCTGGAGCCGACCAACGAGCCTTACGCCATTGCCAAAATCGCCGGGATCAAACTGTGCGAATCTTACAACCGCCAGTATGGACGCGATTACCGCTCTGTCATGCCGACCAACCTGTACGGGCCGCATGACAACTTCCACCCGAGTAACTCCCATGTGATACCAGCATTGCTGCGTCGCTTCCACGAGGCGACGGCACAGAATGCGCCGGACGTGGTGGTATGGGGCAGCGGTACACCGATGCGTGAATTCCTGCACGTCGATGATATGGCGGCGGCGAGCATTCATGTCATGGAGCTGGCGCATGAAGTCTGGCTGGAGAATACCCAACCGATGCTGTCGCACATTAACGTCGGCACGGGCGTTGACTGCACTATCCGCGAGCTGGCGCAAACCATCGCCAAAGTGGTGGGTTACAAAGGTCGGGTGGTTTTTGATGCCAGCAAACCGGATGGTACGCCGCGCAAACTGCTGGATGTGACGCGCCTGCATCAGCTTGGCTGGTATCACGAAATCTCACTGGAAGCGGGGCTTGCCAGCACTTACCAGTGGTTCCTTGAGAATCAAGACCGCTTTCGGGGGGAATGATGTTTTTACGTCAGGAAGACTTTGCCACTGTAGTGCGCTCCACACCGCTTGTCTCTCTCGACTTTATTGTCGAGAACAGTCGCGGCGAGTTTCTGCTTGGCAAAAGAACCAACCGCCCGGCGCAGGGTTACTGGTTTGTGCCGGGAGGGCGCGTGCAGAAAGACGAAACGCTGGAAGCCGCATTTGAGCGGCTGACGATGGCGGAACTGGGGCTGCGTCTGCCGATAACAGCAGGCCAGTTTTACGGTGTCTGGCAGCATTTTTATGACGATAACTTCTCCGGCACGGATTTCACCACTCACTATGTGGTGCTCGGTTTTCGCTTCAGAGTAGCGGAAGAAGAGCTGTTACTGCCGGATGAGCAGCATGACGATTACCGCTGGCTGACGCCGGACGCGCTGCTCGCCAGTAACGATGTTCACGCTAACAGCCGCGCCTATTTTCTCGCTGAGAAGCGTGCCGGAGTACCCGGATTATGAAAATACTGGTCTACGGCATTAACTACTCGCCGGAGTTAACCGGCATCGGCAAATACACCGGCGAGATGGTGGAATGGTTGGCGGCACAAGGTCATGAGGTGCGGGTCATTACCGCACCGCCTTACTACCCGCAATGGCAGGTGGGTGAGAACTATTCCGCCTGGCGCTACAAACGAGAAGAAGGGGCCGCCACGGTGTGGCGCTGCCCGCTGTACGTGCCAAAACAGCCGAGCACCCTGAAACGCTTGTTGCATCTCGGCAGTTTTGCCGTCAGCAGTTTCTTTCCACTGATGGCGCAACGTCGCTGGAAGCCGGATCGCATTATTGGCGTAGTGCCAACGCTGTTTTGCACGCCGGGAATGCGCCTGCTGGCGAAGCTCTCTGGTGCGCGTACCGTGCTGCATATTCAGGATTACGAAGTGGACGCCATGCTGGGGCTGGGCCTTGCCGGAAAAGGCAAAGGCGGCAAAGTGGCACAGCTGGCAACGGCGTTCGAACGTAGCGGACTGCATAACGTCGATAACGTTTCCACGATTTCGCGTTCGATGATGAATAAAGCCATCGAAAAAGGCGTGGCGGCGGATAACGTCATCTTCTTCCCCAACTGGTCGGAAATTGCCCGTTTTCAGCATGTTGCAGACGCCGATGTTGATGCCCTTCGTAACCAGCTTGGCCTGCCGGATAACAAAAAAATCATTCTTTACTCCGGCAATATTGGTGAAAAGCAGGGGCTGGAAAACGTTATTGAAGCTGCCGATCTCCTGCGCGATGAACCGCTGCTTTTTGCCATTGTCGGGCAGGGCGGCGGCAAAGCGCGGCTGGAAAAAATGGCGCAGCAGCGTGGACTGCGCAACATGCAATTTTTCCCGCTGCAATCGTATGACGCTTTACCCGCACTGCTGAAGATGGGCGATTGCCATCTGGTGGTGCAAAAACGCGGCGCGGCAGATGCCGTATTGCCGTCGAAACTGACCAATATTCTGGCGGTAGGCGGTAACGCGGTGATTACCGCAGAGGCCCACACAGAACTGGGGCAGCTTTGCGAAACCTTTCCGGGTATTGCGGTTTGCGTAGAACCGGAATCGGTCGAGGCGCTGGTGGCGGGGATTCGTCAGGCGCTCCTGCTGCCCAAACATAACACGGTGGCACGTGAATATGCCGAACGCACGCTCGATAAAGAGAACGTGTTACGTCAATTTATAAATGATATTCGGGGATAATTATGGCGCAGTCGAAACTCTATCCAGTTGTGATGGCAGGTGGCTCCGGTAGCCGTTTATGGCCGCTTTCCCGCGTACTTTACCCCAAGCAGTTTTTATGCCTGAAAGGCGATCTCACCATGCTGCAAACCACCATCTGCCGCCTGAACGGCGTGGAGTGCGAAAGCCCGGTGGTGATTTGCAATGAGCAGCACCGCTTTATTGTCGCGGAACAGCTGCGTCAACTGAACAAACTCACCGAGAACATTATTCTCGAACCGGCAGGGCGTAACACTGCACCTGCCATTGCACTGGCGGCGCTGGCGGCAAAACGTCATAGCCCGGAGAGCGACCCGTTAATGCTGGTATTGGCGGCGGATCATGTGATTGCCGATAAAGACGCGTTCCGTGCCGCCGTGCGTAATGCCATGCCTTATGCCGAAGCGGGCAAGCTGGTGACCTTTGGCATTGTGCCGGATCTACCAGAAACCGGTTATGGCTATATTCGTCGCGGTGAAGTGTCTGCGGGTGAGCAGGATACGGTGGCCTTTGAAGTGGCGCAGTTTGTCGAAAAACCGAATCTGGAAACCGCCCAGGCCTATGTAGCAAGCAGCGAATATTACTGGAACAGCGGCATGTTCCTGTTCCGCGCCGGACGCTATCTCGAAGAACTGAAAAAATATCGCCCGGATATCCTCGATGCCTGCGAAAAAGCGATGAGCGCCGTCGATCCGGATCTCGATTTTATTCGTGTGGATGAAGAAGCGTTTCTCGCCTGCCCGGAAGAGTCGGTGGATTACGCGGTCATGGAACGTACGGCAGATGCTGTTGTGGTGCCGATGGATGCGGGCTGGAGCGATGTTGGTTCCTGGTCTTCATTATGGGAGATCAGCGCCCACACCGCCGAGGGCAACGTTTGCCACGGCGATGTGATTAATCACAAAACTGAAAACAGCTATGTGTATGCCGAATCAGGCCTAGTCACCACCGTCGGGGTGAAAGATCTGGTAGTGGTGCAGACCAAAGATGCGGTGCTGATTGCCGACCGTAACGCGGTACAGGATGTGAAAAAAGTGGTCGAGCAGATCAAAGCCGATGGTCACCATGAGCATCGGGTGCATCGCGAAGTGTATCGTCCGTGGGGCAAATATGACTCTATCGACGCGGGCGACCGCTACCAGGTGAAACGCATCACCGTGAAACCGGGCGAGGGTTTGTCGGTACAGATGCACCATCACCGCGCGGAACACTGGGTAGTGGTCGCGGGAACGGCAAAAGTCACCATTGATGGTGATATCAAACTGCTTGGTGAAAACGAGTCCATTTATATTCCGCTGGGGGCGACGCACTGCCTGGAAAACCCGGGGAAAATTCCGCTCGATTTAATTGAAGTGCGCTCCGGCTCTTATCTCGAAGAGGATGATGTGGTGCGCTTCGCGGATCGCTACGGACGGGTGTAAACGTCGCATCAGGCAATGAATGCGAAACCGCGGTGTAAATAACGACAAAAATAAAATTGGCCGTTTCGGTCAGGGCCAACTATTGCCTGAAAAAGGGTAACGACATGAAAAAATTAACCTGCTTTAAAGCCTATGATATTCGCGGGAAATTAGGCGAAGAACTGAATGAAGATATCGCCTGGCGCATTGGTCGCGCCTATGGCGAATTTCTCAAACCGAAAACCATTGTGTTAGGCGGTGATGTCCGTCTCACCAGCGAAACCTTAAAACTGGCGCTGGCAAAAGGTTTACAGGATGCGGGCGTCGATGTGCTGGATATCGGTATGTCCGGCACCGAAGAGATCTATTTCGCCACGTTCCATCTCGGCGTGGATGGCGGCATTGAAGTTACTGCCAGCCATAATCCGATGGATTACAACGGCATGAAGCTGGTGCGCGAGGGGGCTCGCCCGATCAGCGGTGATACCGGACTGCGCGACGTCCAGCGTCTGGCTGAAGCCAACGACTTTCCTCCCGTCGATGAAACCAAACGCGGTCGCTATCAGCAAATCAACCTGCGTGACGCTTACGTTGATCACCTGTTCGGTTATATCAATGTCAAAAATCTCACGCCGCTCAAGCTGGTGATCAACTCCGGGAATGGCGCAGCGGGTCCGGTGGTGGACGCCATTGAAGCCCGCTTTAAAGCCCTCGGCGCGCCCGTGGAATTAATCAAAGTACACAACACACCGGACGGCAATTTCCCCAACGGTATTCCTAACCCGCTGCTGCCGGAATGTCGCGACGACACCCGTAATGCGGTCATCAAACACGGCGCGGATATGGGCATTGCCTTTGATGGCGATTTTGACCGCTGTTTTCTGTTTGACGAAAAAGGGCAGTTTATCGAGGGCTACTACATTGTCGGCCTGCTGGCAGAAGCGTTCCTCGAAAAAAATCCCGGCGCGAAGATCATCCATGATCCGCGTCTCTCCTGGAACACTATTGATGTGGTGACTGCTGCAGGCGGCACGCCGGTAATGTCGAAAACCGGACACGCCTTTATTAAAGAACGGATGCGCAAGGAAGACGCCATCTACGGTGGCGAAATGAGCGCCCACCATTACTTCCGTGATTTCGCTTACTGCGACAGCGGCATGATCCCGTGGCTGCTGGTCGCCGAACTGGTGTGCCTGAAAGGAAAAACGCTGGGCGAACTGGTGCGCGACCGGATGGCGGCGTTTCCGGCAAGCGGTGAGATCAACAGCAAACTGGCGCAACCCGTTGAGGCGATTAACCGCGTGGAACAGCATTTTAGCCGTGAGGCGCTGGCGGTGGATCGCAGCGATGGCATCAGCATGACCTTTGCCGACTGGCGCTTTAACCTGCGCACCTCCAATACCGAACCGGTGGTGCGCCTGAATGTGGAATCGCGCGGTGATGTGCCGCTGATGGAAGCGCGAACGCGAACTCTGCTGACGTTGCTGAACGAGTAATGTCGGATCTTCCCTTACCCCACTGCGGGTAAGGGGCTAATAACAGGAACAACGATGACAAATCTAAAAAAGCGCGAGCGAGCGAAAACCAATGCATCGTTAATCTCTATGGTGCAACGCTTTTCAGATATCACCATCATGTTTGCCGGGCTATGGCTGGTTTGCGAAGTCAGCGGACTGTCATTCCTCTACATGCACCTGTTGGTGGCGCTGATTACGCTGGTGGTGTTCCAGATGCTGGGCGGCATCACCGATTTTTATCGCTCATGGCGCGGTGTTCGGGCAGCGACAGAATTTGCCCTGTTGCTACAAAACTGGACCTTAAGCGTGATTTTCAGCGCCGGACTGGTGGCGTTCAACAATGATTTCGACACGCAACTGAAAATCTGGCTGGCGTGGTATGGGCTGACCAGCATCGGACTGGTGGTTTGCCGTTCATGTATTCGCATTGGGGCGGGCTGGCTGCGTAATCATGGCTACAACAAGCGGATGGTCGCCGTAGCGGGGGATTTAGCCGCCGGACAAATGCTGATGGAGAGTTTCCGTAATCAGCCGTGGTTAGGGTTTGAAGTGGTGGGCGTTTACCACGACACGAAACCGGGCGGCGTTTCTAACGACTGGGCGGGTAACCTGCAACAGCTGGTCGAGGATGCAAAAGCGGGCAAGATTCATAACGTCTATATCGCGATGCAAATGTGCGACGGCGCACGAGTGAAAAAACTGGCCCATCAACTGGCGGATACCACCTGTTCGGTGCTGCTGATCCCCGACGTCTTTACCTTCAACATTCTCCATTCACGTCTCGAAGAGATGAACGGCGTTCCGGTGGTGCCGCTGTATGACACGCCGCTTTCGGGGGGTAACCGCCTGCTAAAACGTGCGGAAGACATTGTGCTGGCGACGCTTATTCTGCTGCTGATCTCCCCGGTGCTGTGCTGTATTGCGCTGGCGGTGAAACTCAGTTCACCAGGGCCGGTTATTTTCCGCCAGACTCGCTATGGTATGGATGGCAAGCCGATCAAAGTGTGGAAGTTCCGTTCCATGAAAGTGATGGAGAACGACAAAGTGGTGACCCAGGCGACGCAGAACGATCCGCGCGTCACTAAAGTGGGGAACTTTCTGCGCCGCACCTCGCTGGACGAATTGCCGCAGTTTATCAATGTGCTGACCGGGGGGATGTCGATTGTCGGTCCACGTCCGCACGCAGTAGCGCATAACGAACAGTATCGCCAGCTCATTGAAGGCTACATGCTGCGCCATAAAGTGAAACCGGGCATTACCGGCTGGGCGCAGATTAATGGCTGGCGCGGCGAAACCGACACGCTGGAGAAAATGGAAAAACGCGTCGAGTTCGACCTTGAGTACATCCGCGAATGGAGCGTCTGGTTCGATATCAAAATCGTTTTCCTGACGGTATTCAAGGGCTTCGTTAACAAAGCGGCATATTGATATGAGCTTACGTGAAAAAACCATCAGCGGCGCGAAGTGGTCGGCTATTGCCACGGTGATCATCATCGGCCTCGGGCTGGTGCAGATGACCGTGCTGGCGCGGATTATCGACAACCACCAGTTCGGCCTGCTGACTGTGTCGCTGGTGATTATCGCGCTGGCAGATACGCTTTCTGACTTCGGTATCGCTAACTCGATTATTCAGCGAAAAGAAATCAGTCACCTTGAACTCACCACGCTGTACTGGCTGAACGTCGGGCTGGGGCTTGTGGTATGTGTGTCGGTGTTTTTGTTGAGTGATGTCATCGGCGACGTGCTGAATAACCCGGACCTGGCACCGTTGATTAAAACATTGTCGCTGGCGTTTGTGGTGATCCCCCACGGGCAACAGTTCCGCGCGTTGATGCAGAAGGAGCTGGAGTTCAACAAAATCGGCATGATCGAAACCAGCGCGGTGCTGGCGGGCTTCACTTTTACGGTAGTTAGCGCCCATTTCTGGCCGCTGGCGATGACCGCGATCCTCGGTTATCTGGTCAATAGTGCGGTGAGAACACTGCTGTTTGGCTACTTTGGACGCAAAATTTATTGCCCCGGTCTGCACTTCTCGCTGGCGTCTGTGGCACCGAACTTACGTTTTGGTGCCTGGCTGACGGCGGACAGCATCATCAACTATCTCAACACCAACCTTTCAACGCTGGTGCTGGCGCGTATTCTTGGCGCGGGCGTGGCAGGGGGATACAACCTGGCGTACAACGTGGCCGTCGTACCGCCGATGAAGCTGAACCCAATCATCACCCGCGTGTTGTTTCCGGCGTTTGCCAAAATTCAGGACGACACCGAAAAGCTGCGTGTTAACTTCTACAAGCTGCTGTCGATAGTGGGGATTATCAACTTTCCGGCGCTGCTGGGGCTGATGGTGGTGTCGAATAATTTCGTACCGCTGGTATTCGGCGAAAAGTGGAACAGCATTATTCCGGTGCTGCAATTGCTGTGTATTGTGGGTCTGCTGCGCTCCGTGGGTAACCCGATTGGTTCGCTGCTGATGGCGAAAGCGCGGGTCGATATCAGCTTTAAATTCAATGTATTCAAAACATTTCTGTTTATTCCGGCGATTGTTATTGGTGGGCAGATGGCGGGCGCAATCGGCGTCACGCTCGGTTTCCTGCTGGTGCAGATTATCAACACCATTCTGAGTTACTTCGTGATGATTAAACCGGTTCTTGGTTCCAGTTATCGCCAGTACATCCTGAGTTTGTGGCTGCCGTTTTATCTCTCGTTGCCGACGCTGGTGGTCAGTTATGCGCTGGGCATTGTGCTGAAAGGGCAACTGGCGCTGGGGATGCTGCTGGCGGTGCAAATAGCCGCGGGCGTGCTGGCGTTTGTGGTGATGATTGTGCTGTCACGCCATCCGCTGGTGGTGGAAGTGAAGCGTCAGTTTTGTCGCAGCGAAAAAATGAAAATGCTTTTACGGGCGGGGTGAATTGCTGTTTTCGGTTCCGACAACGGTTGCCGGATGCGGCGTAAAACGCCTTATCCGTCCTACGGTTCTGTGCTCGGGACCTGTAGGCTTGATAAGACGCGCCAGCGTCGCATCAGGCAAAAAACGGCAACGAACACAACAAACACAGCCTCACCTGGCATCAAATTTATGAGGAAAAAATGAAATTACTTATTCTGGGCAACCACACTTGCGGCAATCGTGGCGACAGCGCCATCTTGCGCGGCTTACTTGATGCCATCAACATCCTCAATCCACATACCGAAGTGGACGTGATGAGCCGCTATCCGGTCAGTTCTTCCTGGCTGCTCAACCGCCCGGTAATGGGCGATCCGCTGTTCCTGCAGATGACACAACACAATAGCGCGGCGGGCGTTGTCGGGCGCGTTAAAAAAGTCCTCCGTCGCAGCTACCAGCATCAGGTATTGCTCTCACGCGTCACCGACACTGGCAAGCTGCGCAATATCGCCATCGCCCAGGGATTCACCGACTTCGTGCGCCTGCTGTCAGGTTACGACGCCATTATTCAGGTCGGCGGATCGTTTTTTGTCGATCTCTACGGCGTGCCGCAGTTTGAACATGCGCTTTGCACATTTATGGCGAAAAAGCCGCTGTTTATGATTGGTCACAGCGTCGGCCCCTTCCAGGATGAGCAATTTAACCAACTGGCGAACTATGTCTTTGGTCACTGCGACGCGCTGATCCTGCGCGAATCGGTCAGCCTTGATTTGATGAAACGCAGCAATATCACCACCGCAAAAGTGGAACATGGCGTCGATACCGCGTGGCTGGTCGATCACCACACCGAAGACTTCACCGCCAGCTATGCCGTTCAACACTGGCTGGACGTTGCCGCACAACAGAAAACAGTGGCAATTACCCTGCGCGAACTGGCACCGTTCGACAAACGTCTCGGCACCACTCAACAAGCGTATGAAAAAGCCTTTGCCGGGGTGGTCAATCGCATTCTCGATGAAGGCTATCAGGTGATTGCGCTCTCCACCTGTACGGGTATCGACAGCTATAACAAAGACGACCGCATGGTGGCGCTCAATCTGCGCCAGCACATCAGCGATCCTGCCCGTTACCACGTAGTGATGGATGAACTCAACGATCTGGAAATGGGCAAAATTCTCGGAGCCTGTGAACTCACCGTCGGTACGCGCCTGCACTCCGCCATTATCTCAATGAACTTTGCTACTCCGGCGATTGCCATCAACTATGAACATAAATCCGCCGGGATTATGCAGCAGCTGGGACTGCCAGAGATGGCGATTGATATCCGTCATTTACTGGACGGCAGCCTGCAAGCGATGATTGCGGATACCTTAGGCCAGCTTCCGGTGCTGAACGCTCGATTTAACGAAGCCGTCAGTCGCGAACGTCAGACGGGAATGCAGATGGTGCAGTCTGTGCTTGAGCGCATCGGGGAGGTGAAATGAAGGTCGGCTTCTTCTTATTGAAATTCCCGCTGTCGTCGGAAACCTTCGTCCTCAATCAAATTACCGCGTTTATTGATATGGGCTTTGAAGTGGAGATTGTCGCTTTGCAAAAAGGCGATACAGAGAACACCCACGCGGCATGGACGAAATACAACCTTGTCGCCAGAACCCGCTGGTTACAGGACGAACCTGCAGGCAAAGTAGCGAAACTGCGCCACCGCGCCAGCCAGACCTTACGTGGCATTCATCGTAAAAATACCTGGCATGCGCTCAACCTCAAACGCTATGGTGCCGAGTCGCGGAACCTGATTTTGTCTGCCATTTGTGGTCAGGTCGCAACACCGTTTCGCGCCGATGTGTTCATCGCTCATTTTGGCCCGGCGGGGGTAACCGCAGCAAAACTACGCGAACTGGGTATCATTCGCGGCAAAATTGCCACCATCTTCCACGGTATTGATATCTCCAGTCGGGAAGTGCTCAACCACTACACTCCCGAATATCAACAACTGTTTCGCCGTGGCGACCTGATGTTACCGATAAGCGATCTGTGGGCCGGAAGGCTGCAAAAAATGGGCTGCCCCAGAGAAAAAATCGCCGTATCGCGTATGGGCGTGGACATGACGCGCTTTAGCCCGCGTCCGGTGAAAGCGCCCGCAACGCCGCTGGAAATCATATCTGTCGCACGCTTAACCGAGAAAAAAGGCCTGCATGTGGCGATTGAAGCCTGCCGTCAGTTGAAAGAGCAGGGCGTGGCATTTCGCTATCGCATCCTCGGCATTGGCCTGTGGGAACGACGCCTGCGCACCCTCATCGAACAATATCAACTGGAAGATGTGGTAGAGATGCCGGGCTTTAAACCGAGCTATGAAGTGAAGGAGATGCTCGACGACGCGGATGTCTTCCTGTTGCCATCGGTAACGGGCGCGGATGGCGATATGGAAGGCATTCCGGTGGCGCTAATGGAAGCGATGGCGGTCGGTATTCCGGTGGTTTCTACTCTGCATAGCGGAATTCCTGAACTGGTGGAGGCCGATAAATCCGGCTGGCTGGTGCCTGAGAACGATGCTCGCGCACTGGCACAACGTCTGGCGGCGTTTAGCCAACTGGATACCGACGAACTGGCTCCGGTCGTCAAACGTGCGCGCGAAAAAGTCGAACACGATTTTAACCAGCAGGTGATTAATCGAGAACTCGCCAGCTTGCTGCAGGCTTTATAGAGGAGAACGTATGCCATTTAAAACACTCTCCCGACGCACCTTCCTGACGGCAAGCTCGGCGCTTGCCTTCCTCCATACCCCTTTCGCTCGCGCACTTCCCGCCCGACAAAGCGTTAACATTAACGACTACAACCCACATGACTGGATCGCCTCATTTAAACAAGCCTTCAGCGAAGGGCAAACGGTCGTCGTGCCTGCCGGATTCGTTTGTGACAATATCAACACCGGCATCTTCATCCCTCCCGGCAAAACGTTACACATCCTTGGAAGCCTGCGCGGCAACGGCAGAGGGCGATTTGTCTTACAGGACGGCAGCCAGGTGACAGGGGGAGAGGGCGGCGGTATGCATAACATTACCCTGGATGTGCGTGGTTCTGACTGCACCATCAAAGGGCTGGCGATGAGCGGCTTTGGCCCGGTAATGCAGATTTATATTGGCGGCAAAAACAAACGGGTCATGCGCAACCTGACCATCGATAACCTCACTGTCAGCCACGCTAATTACGCCATCTTACGCCAGGGATTTCATAACCAGATTATCGGTGCCAACATTACCAACTGTAAGTTCAGCGACTTACAGGGCGACGCCATTGAATGGAACGTGGCAATTAACGACAGTGATATTTTGATATCTGACCATGTCATCGAGCGTATCAACTGTACCAACGGCAAAATCAACTGGGGCATCGGCATAGGCCTTGCGGGAAGCACTTATGATAACAACTACCCGGAAGACCAGGCAGTGAAAAACTTTGTCGTGGCGAATATCACGGGATCGGATTGTCGGCAGTTGAACCATGTTGAAAATGGTAAACATTTTGTTATTCGTAATATCAATGCCCGCAATATCACGCCGGATTTCAGTAAGAAAGCGGGCATTGATAACGCGACAGTCGCTATTTACGGTTGTGACAATTTCGTGATTGATAATATTGAAATGATTAATAGCGCCGGGATGTTAATCGGCTATGGGGTAATTAAAGGCAAATATCTCTCGATACCGCAAAATTTCCGAGTGAATAATATTCAACTGGATAATACCCATCTTGCTTATAAATTGCGCGGCATCCAAATCTCCGCCGGGAATGCCGTCTCCTTTGTGTCGCTAACTAACATTGAGATGAAGCGTGCCTCGCTGGAGTTACACAACAAGCCGCAACATCTTTTTATACGAAATATCAATGTGATGCAGGAATCCTCAGTTGGACCAGCATTGAGCATGAACTTCGACATGCGCAAAGACGTTCGCGGCGTCTTTATGGCGAAAAAAGAAACACTGCTGTCTCTTGCAAATGTTCATGCGGTGAATGAAAGAGGGCAAAGCTCCGTCGATATCGACAGGATTAATCACCATATTGTTAATGTGGAAAAGATTAACTTTAGATTGCCGGAACGGAGGGAGTAGATTTGCGACCATTCCTGGAAAAATGGAGCCATACTTAGGAACAATGCTACTGCAATCCACAACGAAGCGGCGTAACATCACAAGTAATTCAGTAATCAATTCAGGGTAATTGATGCTGGCGAAAAAAATCGAACAAGCTATAATTCAGCAACCATTTTACAGGTGGATGAAATAATGACGAATTTAAAAGCAGTTATTCCTGTAGCGGGTCTCGGGATGCATATGTTGCCTGCCACTAAGGCGATACCCAAAGAGATGCTACCAATCGTCGACAAACCAATGATTCAGTACATTGTTGACGAGATTGTGGCTGCAGGGATCAAAGAAATCCTCCTGGTAACTCACGCGTCCAAGAACGCGGTCGAAAACCACTTCGACACCTCTTATGAGTTAGAATCACTCCTTGAGCAGCGCGTGAAGCGTCAACTGCTGGCGGAAGTACAGTCCATCTGTCCGCCGGGCGTGACCATTATGAACGTGCGTCAGGGCGAACCTTTAGGTTTAGGCCACTCCATTTTGTGTGCGCGACCTGCCATTGGTGACAACCCATTTGTCGTGGTACTGCCAGACGTTGTGATCGACGATGCCAGCGCCGACCCGCTACGTTACAACCTTGCTGCCATGATTGCACGTTTCAACGAAACGGGCCGCAGCCAGGTGCTGGCAAAACGTATGCCGGGTGACCTCTCTGAATACTCCGTCATCCAGACTAAAGAGCCGCTGGACCGTGAGGGTAAAGTCAGCCGTATTGTTGAATTTATCGAAAAACCGGATCAGCCGCAGACGCTGGACTCAGACATCATGGCCGTAGGTCGCTATGTCCTTTCTGCCGATATTTGGCCGGAACTGGAACGTACTCAGCCTGGTGCATGGGGACGTATTCAGCTGACTGATGCTATTGCCGAGCTGGCGAAAAAACAATCCGTTGATGCAATGCTGATGACCGGCGACAGTTACGACTGCGGCAAAAAAATGGGCTATATGCAGGCGTTTGTGAAGTATGGCCTACGCAACCTGAAAGAAGGGGCGAAGTTCCGTAAAGGTATTGAGAAGCTGTTAAGCGAATAATGAAAATCTGACCGGATGTAACGGTTGATAAGAAAATTATAACGGCAGTGAAGATTCGTGGCATAAGTTTTGCTCATTGAATTTTCCTGCCGTTGCCGTTTTTATAAAGCCTATAAAAACAAGAAGTTACATAGCTCATATTATTCAAATTTTTCCAGGATTTTCCTTGTTTCTACGGCTGTTTGGTAAGACAATTAACGTTTGAATTTTTCGGATTTGGCGCGAGTGGCTAACGCTCGCCACATCGTTGAGATGCATGCAGTGCACTGGTAGCTGTTAAGCCAGGGGCGGTAGCGTGTATTAATACCTCTATTAATCAAATCTGGAGCAGTCTATTTCACAGCATGCTCTATAGCTATATGGAATAAAAAAGTGAAGATACTTGTTACTGGTGGCGCAGGGTTTATTGGTTCTGCTGTTGTTCGTCACATAATAAATAATATGCAAGATAGTGTTGTTAATGTCGATAAATTAACATACGCCGGGAACCTAGAATCACTCGCTGATGTTTCTGATTCTGAACGTTATGCTTTTGAGCATGCAGATATCTGCGATGCTGTAGCCATGTCGCGTATTTTCGCACAGCACCAGCCAGACGCGGTGATGCACCTGGCGGCAGAGAGCCACGTTGACCGTTCAATAACGGGCCCTGCGGCATTTATTGAAACCAATATTGTGGGGACTTATGTTCTTTTAGAAGCGGCGCGCAATTACTGGTCTGCTCTGAATGATGAAAAGAAAAAAAGTTTCCGCTTTCATCATATTTCTACTGATGAAGTTTATGGTGACTTACCCCATCCGGATGAAGCAAATAATAACGAAGCGTTACCGCTATTTACGGAAACGACAGCTTACGCGCCAAGTAGCCCGTATTCTGCGTCTAAAGCTTCCAGCGATCATTTGGTACGTGCCTGGAAGCGGACTTATGGTTTACCAACCATTGTGACTAATTGCTCGAACAATTATGGTCCTTATCACTTCCCGGAAAAACTTATTCCATTGGTTATTCTGAATGCTCTGGAAGGTAAGGCATTACCTATTTATGGTAAAGGGGATCAAATTCGCGACTGGTTGTATGTAGAGGATCATGCTCGTGCGTTATATACCGTCGTAACCGAAGGTAAAGCGGGTGAAACTTATAACATTGGTGGACATAACGAAAAGAAAAACATCGACGTAGTGCTCACTATTTGTGATTTGTTGGATGAGATTGTACCGAAAGAGAAATCTTATCGTGAGCAAATTACTTATGTTGCCGATCGCCCGGGGCATGACCGCCGTTACGCCATTGATGCCGATAAAATTAGCCGCGAATTGGGCTGGAAACCGCAAGAAACGTTTGAGAGCGGGATTCGTAAAACGGTGGAATGGTATCTGGCTAATACAAATTGGGTTGAGAATGTGAAAAGCGGTGCTTATCAGTCGTGGATTGAACAAAACTATGAGGGCCGTCAGTAATGAATATCCTGCTTTTCGGCAAAACAGGGCAGGTGGGTTGGGAACTGCAGCGTGCTCTGGCTCCTCTGGGTAACTTGATTGCGCTCGATGTTCACTCCACTGATTATTGTGGAGATTTCAGCAACCCCGAAGGTGTGGCTGAAACCGTCAAAAAAATTCGCCCCGATGTTATTGTTAATGCTGCTGCTCACACTGCAGTAGACAAAGCGGAATCAGAACCGAATTTCGCGCAATTACTTAACGCGACATGCGTCGAAGCGATTGCAAAAGCAGCTAATGAAGTCGGAGCCTGGGTTATACACTACTCCACTGATTATGTTTTCCCAGGCAACGGTGACACGCCATGGCTGGAAACGGATGCAACCGCACCGCTAAATGTCTACGGTGAAACCAAGCTAGCTGGGGAAAAAGCGTTACAAGAACATTGCGCAAAGCATCTTATTTTCCGTACCAGCTGGGTATACGCTGGTAAAGGAAATAACTTTGCCAAAACGATGTTGCGCCTGGCAAAAGAACGCGAAGAGTTGGCTGTAATAAACGATCAATTCGGCGCACCAACGGGGGCTGAATTACTGGCTGATTGCACCGCTCATGCCATTCGCGTGGCCGCAAATAAACCAGAAGTTGCTGGTTTGTACCATCTGGTTGCTGGTGGTACAACAACCTGGCACGATTATGCCGCTCTGGTATTTGAAGAAGCGCGCAGAGCGGGGATCAACCTTGCTCTTAACAAACTTAATGCCGTGCCGACAACGGCCTATCCCACACCAGCACGTCGTCCCCATAATTCTCGCCTCAATACCGAAAAATTTCAGCAGAACTTTGCGCTTGTCTTGCCTGACTGGCAGGTGGGCGTGAAACGTATGCTCAACGAATTATTTACGACCACGGCAATTTAACAAATTATTGCATCTCGCTCATGATGCCAGAGCGAGATGAATTAAAAGGAATAGTGAAATGAAAACGCGTAAAGGTATTATTCTGGCTGGTGGTTCCGGCACTCGTCTTTATCCTGTGACAATGGCTGTGAGCAAACAACTGCTACCGATTTATGATAAACCGATGATTTATTATCCGCTTTCAACGCTTATGTTGGCGGGTATTCGAGATATTCTGATTATCAGTACGCCGCAGGATACACCACGTTTTCAACAATTGCTTGGTGATGGAAGCCAGTGGGGGCTTAATCTGCAATATAAAGTACAACCGAGTCCGGATGGTCTGGCGCAAGCATTTATCATTGGTGAAGAATTTATAGGTGGTGATGATTGTGCGCTGGTACTTGGTGATAATATCTTCTATGGTCACGACCTGCCGAAATTAATGGATACCGCTGTTAACAGAGAGAGTGGCGCAACGGTTTTTGCCTATCACGTAAATGATCCTGAGCGCTACGGTGTGGTGGAATTTGATGATAACGGTACGGCAATTAGTCTGGAAGAAAAACCGCTGGAACCAAAAAGTAACTATGCGGTTACTGGGCTTTATTTCTATGACAATGACGTTGTAGAAATGGCGAAAAACCTTAAACCATCTGCACGTGGCGAACTGGAAATTACCGATATTAACCGTATTTATATGGACCAAGGACGTTTGTCTGTCGCTATGATGGGGCGTGGTTATGCATGGCTGGACACGGGGACACATCAAAGTCTTATTGAAGCAAGCAACTTCATTGCAACAATTGAAGAGCGTCAGGGGCTGAAAGTTTCCTGCCCGGAAGAAATTGCTTACCGTAAAGGCTTTATTGATGCTGAGCAAGTGAAGGTATTAGCCGAGCCGCTGAAGAAAAATGCTTATGGTCAGTATCTGCTGAAAATGATTAAAGGTTATTAATAAAATGAACGTAATTAAAACTGAAATTCCTGATGTGCTAATTTTTGAACCAAAAGTATTTGGTGATGAGCGGGGCTTTTTTATGGAAAGCTTCAATCAGAAAGTTTTCGAAGAGGCTGTAGGACGAAAGGTTGAGTTTGTTCAGGATAACCATTCTAAATCAACTAAGGGTGTGTTACGCGGACTGCACTATCAGCTGGAACCTTATGCTCAAGGAAAACTGGTACGCTGTGTTGTCGGTGAAGTTTTTGACGTAGCTGTTGATATTCGGAAATCATCACCAACATTTGGCAAGTGGGTTGGTGTAAATTTGTCGGCGGAGAATAAGCGTCAATTATGGATACCGGAAGGATTCGCTCATGGGTTTTGCGTTCTTAGTGATGAAGCAGAATTTGTCTACAAAACAAATAATTTCTATTCAAAAATGCAAGAGCGTGGGATTTTATGGAGCGACAAAAGTATAAATATAGAATGGCCGGTTCAAAATCCATTGCTTTCTGATAAAGATATTAATGGTCAAAAATTTGTAGATGCTGATTATTTTATATGATAAAGAAATGTAATAATGAGCATAATAAAAAATAGTGTCTGGAACCTTTTTGGCTATGCAATACCAACTTTAATTGCTATCCCCTCGCTAGGATTTCTCGCTCGAGGTTTGGGGCCTGAAGGTTTCGGTGTTTATACAATTGCAATTGCACTTGTTGGGTATGCTGGAATTTTTGATGTAGGCCTGACTCGCTCTGTTATTAGAGAAATTGCAATTCATCGTGATAATCATCATGAAAGAACCAAGGTAATTTCAACAAGTACATCTTTTTTGGTGCTATTTTCATGCTTTGGTGCTTTTTTATTATTGATTTTCTCTGATGGAATTGTTAATTATCTAAAAATTTCTGGTGTTGAACATAGTGATATACAACTAGCATTTAAACTGTTGGCTATTTGCATTCCATTATTTATTCTAAATCAATTATGGTCAGCCATTCTTGAGGGGGATGAAAAATTTGGCATTGTAAATATTCAAAAATCTATATCAAGCTCTTGCATCGCGGGAATTCCGGCCATATTTGTTTTTTATAGTGCTACATTGTCGGCAGCGGTTGCTGGTTTAATATTTGCAAGAGTTATTTCGATTTTAGTCTCTGCCTATTATGTCAGGAATGATATTAAAATTTCGGGGGTTCATTTTTGTTATAAAACCTTTAAACGACTCTTTTTCTTTGGCGGTTGGATGACAGTAAGTAATATCATAAGTCCGGTCATGGTGTATTTTGATCGATTTATAGTGTCAAATATTATGGGGGCAGATAAAGTTGCATTTTATTCTGCACCAGCGGAGGTTATTCTAAAATTAGGAATAATACCTGCAGCAATCGGGAGGGCAGTGTTTCCAAGGTTAAGTAACATCAAAGACTTTAAAGAATTTAAACGTAATGTAAATAAATCATTGCTTTTAATGTTTCTAATCTGTTTGCCGGTGATAATCATAGGCTTGTTATATTCAGGGCTTGTATTGAAAATATGGTTTGGTGAGAATTACCAAATTAATTCCTTTAATATATTAAATGTGTTATTGATCGGTTTTTTCTTTAATGCGCTGGCAATGATACCATTCTCTGCAATCCAGGCATTAGGAAAATCTAAAATTACTGCTTTGATTCATTGTGCTGAATTGGTTCCTTATTTAGCCCTTTTGTATTTTATGGTCGAAAAATATGGGTTACTGGGTGCCGCAATATCCTGGAGCATACGTGTAATTTTAGATGCTCTGTTATTACAATGGCTTTATACTAGAATGTGTTCTGTATATGAAAACTAAAATTAACCAATTACTGAGTCACTTGGATAATGAATAGTAATATTTACGCTGTCATTGTGACATATAATCCCGAACTTAAAAATCTGAATGAACTGATCACTGAACTAAAGGAGCAAAATTGTTACGTTGTAGTAGTCGATAATAGGACTAATTTCACCTTGAAAGATAAATTAGCAGACATTGAAAAAGTTCATTTAATTTGTCTTGGCAGGAATGAAGGTATAGCAAAAGCACAAAATATTGGGATTCGATATTCTCTTGAAAAAGGGGCAGAGAAGATAATTTTTTTTGATCAAGATAGCCGTATTCGCAATGAGTTTATCAAAAAACTTTCCTGCTATATGGATAATGAAAATGCAAAAATAGCTGGCCCAGTTTTTATTGATAGAGATAAGTCACATTATTATCCTATTTGTAATATCAAAAAAAATGGTCTTCGAGAGAAAATTCATGTCACTGAAGGACAGACACCGTTTAAAAGTTCAGTAACAATCTCATCCGGAACCATGGTTTCAAAAGAAGTTTTTGAGATTGTTGGAATGATGGATGAGGAACTTTTTATTGATTATGTCGATACAGAATGGTGTCTTAGATGCTTAAACTATGGCATATTAGTTCATATCATTCCTGATATAGAAATGGTTCATGCTATTGGGGATAAGTCAGTAAAAATCTGTGGGATTAACATACCAATTCACTCGCCAGTACGTCGTTATTATCGAGTAAGAAATGCATTTCTTTTGCTTAGAAAAAATCATGTGCCTCTTTTACTCTCTATTAGGGAAGTTGTTTTTTCTTTAATTCATACGACTTTAATTATCGCAACTCAAAAAAATAAAATTGAATATATGAAAAAACATATTTTGGCTACGCTGGATGGAATAAGAGGAATTACTGGGGGCGGTCGTTATAATGCATAGTTCTGATCAAAAAAGAGTAGCTGTACTTATGGCTACGTATAATGGCGAATGCTGGATTGAGGAACAATTAAAAAGTATTATTGAACAAAAAGATGTAGACATCTCAATTTTTATATCAGATGATTTATCAACTGATAATACATTAAATATTTGTGAAGAATTTCAATTATCATATCCCTCAATTATAAATATACTTCCAAGCGTCAATAAGTTTGGGGGGGCAGGTAAAAATTTTTATAGATTAATTAAAGATGTCGATCTTGAAAACTATGATTATATCTGTTTTAGTGATCAGGACGATATTTGGTATAAAGATAAAATAAAAAATGCAATTGACTGCTTGGTATTTAATAATGCGAATTGTTATTCCAGCAATGTAATTGCATATTATCCATCAGGGCAAAAAAATTTAGTTGATAAGGCTCAGTCGCAAACTCAATTCGATTATTTTTTTGAAGCAGCAGGTCCGGGGTGTACATATGTTATAAAAAAAGAAACGCTTATTGAATTTAAGAAGTTCATCATAAATAATAAAAATGCTGCACAAGATATCTGTCTGCATGATTGGTTTTTATATTCATTTGCGCGGACGAGAAATTATTCGTGGTATATTGATAGAAAACCAACAATGCTGTACAGACAGCATGAAAACAACCAAGTGGGAGCAAACATTAGTTTTAAAGCAAAATACAAACGGCTTGGTTTGGTGAGAAACAAGTGGTATCGAAAAGAAGTAACTAAAATAGCTAATGCCTTAGCTGATGATAGCTTTGTGAATAATCAATTGGGTAAAGGTTATATAGGCAATTTGATCTTGGCTTTAAGTTTTTGGAAGTTAAGGCGGAAAAAGGCTGATAAAATTTATATTTTATTAATGTTGATTTTAAACATATTTTAAAAAACATCACCTTACGAATATGAATAATATAAATAAAATTTTTATAACATTTTTATGTATTGAACTGATTATTGGTGGTGGTGGAAGATTACTGGAGCCATTGGGAATATTCCCTTTGCGATATTTATTATTTGTATTTAGTTTTATACTTTTAATTTTTAATTTAGTTACATTCAATTTTTCAATCACCCAAAAATGTGTCAGTCTTTTTATATGGTTGCTTTTATTTCCTTTTTATGGCTTCTTTGTCGGCTTATTAGCTGGTAATAAAATAAATGATATACTGTTTGATGTGCAACCATACCTTTTTATGCTGTCACTTATATATCTATTTACACTAAGATATACTTTAAAAGTATTTTTATGTGAGATTTTTATTAAAATAGTTAATGCATTTGCATTATATGGATCACTGTTATATATTTCATACATAATTTTGTTGAATTTCGGTTTGTTAAATTTTAATTTAATTTATGAACACTTATCATTGACTAGCGAGTTCTTTTTTCGTCCCGATGGGGCTTTTTTTTCCAAATCCTTCTACTTTTTTGGTGTCGGTGCGATTATCAGTTTTGTCGACAAAAAATATTTAAAATGTCTCATAATAGTGCTTGCGATATTATTGACAGAATCAAGAGGTGTATTACTTTTTACAACATTATCACTGTTATTAGCCAGTTTTAAATTACATAAGCTATATTTAAATACTATTATAATAATATTGGGCAGCGTTCTATTTATAATTATGCTTTACATGGTCGGATCACGCAGTGAAGATTCTGACTCTGTTAGATTTAATGATTTATATTTTTATTATAAAAATGTTGATTTAGCGACGTTCTTGTTTGGAAGAGGATTTGGTTCATTTATATTAGATCGATTAAGGATTGAAATAGTACCTCTTGAGATACTTCAGAAAACAGGCGTTATTGGTGTATTTATATCATTAGTTCCTATGTTGCTTATCTTTTTGAAAGGCTATTTTTTAAATAGTACAAAAACATCATTAATGATGTCGTTAATACTTTTTTTCAGTATTACCGTTTCTATAACTAATCCATTTCTTTTTACACCCATGGGAATTTTTATTATAGGCGTTGTAGTTTTATGGGTATTTTCTATAGAAAATATCCAAATTAGTAATAACCTCACTTCTGGAGCAAAATAAAGGATGTTAAAAATAGGGAAGTTATTGACCAGTTCTTTTTTTAGTTATTTTTTAATTGGAATTGTCAATACTGCTTTACATTGGGGGGTATTTTATGCGTGTTATAATAATTTAGCTTTTGGTCAAGGCCGAAGTAACATTGTTGGTTTTATATGTGCAGCAACCTTTTCTTTTTTTGCAAATGCAAGATGCTCATTTAAAGTATCTGCAACCAAGGCTAGATATTTTATATTTATATTTTTTATGGGGGCGATGAGTTATTTATTCGGCGTTTTATTTGAACTCTTAGCTTTATCTCCAATATTTACATTGTTCACCTTTTCTCTTTTTAGTTTGGTTTTAGGATATGCGCATCAAAATATTTCATTTTTCGTTAGTAAACGATTTGTTAAAAACACAATTACTTGCACATTAGCTAAATAGTTTATATGAGGGGCTTATGTATCACTCTTTTAATATCGCTGTAATTATTCCTTGTTATAATGAGCAGAAGGCAATAGCAAAAGTCATAAATGATTTCAAAACGAATATTCCAACTGCTTCTATATATGTATTTGATAATAATTCGACTGACAGTACAGCACAAGTGGCAGAGGATGCTGGAGCAACAGTTCACTCTGTTCCTCTGAAAGGCAAGGGGAATGTCGTAAGACGTATGTTCTCAGATGTAGATGCGGATATTTATCTAATGGTTGATGGAGATGGCACTTATGATGCAAGTTCTGCTCCAGAAATGATTAACCATCTCATAAAAAATCAATTGGATATGGTTGTAGGATGTCGTCAAGAGAATGGAGATCAAAATACATACAGAAAAGGGCATCGCTGAGGAAATAAACTGTTGACTGGTACTGTTCAGACTATCTTTAAAGGGAATTTTACTGATATGTTGTCGGGGTATCGTGTATTTTCCAGACGCTATGTTAAATCTTTTCCATGTCTATCAAGGGGATTTGAAATCGAAACTGAGCTTACAATTCATGCTTTAGAATTACGTATGAAGTATGGTGAGGTTAATACAAAATATGGCGAGCGATCTGAAGGGAGTGTGAGCAAACTATCAACTTGGAGTGATGGGTTCAAGATTCTGAAAACAATAATTAAACTTTACTCGCTTGAACGGCCACTATACTTTTTTAGTATTATCGGCGTTTTACTTGCTGCTTTGTCTATAATTTTAGGATTGCCCATCATTGTTGATTATATTGATACAGGTTTGGTGAGAAGATTTCCGACTGCCTTTTTAACTGCCTCCATCATGTTATCGTCAATAATGGCATTTGTATGTGGCATTATTTTGCATTCAAATACAACAACTAGACGTGAAATGAAGGCATTATTTTATCTTTCTGAAAAAAACTATAAACTGATAATGTAAATAGAGTATTTTACTATGATTGAATTGCCGTTGTATTTGTATGTTGTGTATTGTTTTGCTTTTGGAATGACATTTTTTGTCATTGGTAATATTGTATTGTCATCTTTTTTTAAGGAGGGGGTGGCAGGACTTAACAAATTTTCTTTATTTTTTTATTGCCTATGCATAGGGATGTCTTTAAATATTTTGATAATTTACTTTCTGGGCATGGTCGGGCAATTTAATAAGATTGCTATCTTTTTAATTTTTACGGTGTGTTGGGTTTTAAGCATTATTAAACGTCAGCAATTTAGATGGCTGGCAATAAATAATATTGAGTTCAGTACGCTGTTTGTTATTTTATTTCTTGTTTTGATTTTTGTGGTTACATTGTTATCGTCCCTGCGAGCTCCCGGTGATTGGGATGATACTATGTATCACTTACCTTTGGCTCGTTCATTAGTTGAGCACCATGCAATTGTTGTTGAACAATATTTGCGTTTTCCTCTGTTCCCGCAAAATGCAGATCTTTTAATGGCTTTAGGTTTACAGTTAGGAGATGTAAGGTTAGCTCAGTTTTTAGCAAATATCTGTTTTTTTGTAATAGCCTGTGGACTTGTTGGCTGTTCATGGGAAATTACGAAAACTTATTATCCTAGCATTATTGCTACAATCCTACTATTTACTATCAATCCACTTAAAGATCATCTTGGTTATGCATATATTGATTTAACGCTATCTTTGTTTTGCTGCAGCCAGTATTCTTATATATATTCGCTCAGAAAACAATAAAACACAAAATGAATTAATTTTTTTATGTGGTTTTTTTATTGGAATTGCTTGTGGCGTAAAACTATTTGGTGCCATATATGGAGCCATCATATTTGTTATATTGATAGCGAAAAAGAGAAACATACAGACATTTCTTATTTTTAGCTTGGCAACAATTCTTGGTGGCATTTATTGGTATGTCCGTAGTTTTTGGATCTCTGGTGATCCTTTTAGTCCTGCTGGAGGAAATATATTTGGTCACTACCTATGGAATGAAATTGATCTACAAGTTCAAACAGCAGAACAAGCTCGACATGGTATAAGTCCTGCCACATTAGATTTGCAACAAGCAATTAATAAAGTTGGCAGTGATGTTGTTTTTTATGCTATACTGTCTGTCTTTACACTTAGGAATAATAAAATACTTTGGGTATTTTTCTCGATTGTTTTAACATATGTCTTATTTTGGTTTTCTGTTACGCAAGGTGACAGGTATTTATCACCCATTTACCCATTGTCAGTATTGCTGGTTGCGATCTCAATTGCAAGTTTAATAAAAGATATCAACATTACAAATTACAAGTTGGGACGATATTTTATCCTTGTGTGTATTATTTTTTTTTCGGGGCGATCGTTGCATTTTGAATTCAAATATTTTTATTCTGAATACTTGAATTTTAATTCACGCTTAGAAAGTCGCTATAGCTATGAACTGATGAAGAAAGCAAGTGAATATAGTGAGTTATATGGAGATAATCTTATCCAATTAGGCTTGGAGGATGGTATTTACTTCTATAAAGGGATGGCAATTGGTGACGTCTTTGGATTAGCAAGATATAGTGATTGGACTATTAGTAATCCCGAGTGTGAGGTAATCCCACAGGATGATTTAATAGAGAAGATGAAATCTTTTAATAGTTCGTTTATTGTTATATCTAAACGAAGCTATGCTAATTTTAATCCAGAAAAGTATCCAAAATTCAAAGTTCTTATGGATACACCCAATGGCATACTTATCGCTATAAAGTAAGAAGCATGCTGTAACCATATGTATTCCTTGATTAGAAGATGAAAATCACGACGGTTAATAATATAACGGTTAATAGACGGTTAATAATATAGAAGACAGGAGTAAACAATGTCAAAGCAACAGATCGGCGTAGTCGGTATGGCAGTGATGGGGCGCAACCTTGCGCTCAACATCGAAAGTCGTGGTTATACCGTCTCTATTTTCAACCGCTCCCGCGAAAAGACGGAAGAAGTGATTGCTGAAAATCCAGGCAAGAAACTGGCTCCTTACTATACGGTGAAAGAGTTTGTTGAATCTCTGGAAACGCCTCGTCGCATCCTGTTAATGGTGAAAGCAGGTGCAGGCACGGATGCTGCGATTGATTCCCTGAAACCATACCTCGATAAAGGTGACATCATCATTGATGGTGGTAATACCTTCTTCCAGGACACCATTCGTCGTAATCGTGAGCTTTCAGCAGAGGGCTTTAACTTCATCGGTACCGGTGTTTCCGGCGGTGAAGAGGGCGCGCTGAAAGGTCCTTCTATTATGCCTGGCGGGCAGAAAGAGGCTTATGAGCTGGTTGCGCCTATCCTGACTAAAATCGCTGCCGTGGCAGAAGACGGCGAGCCATGCGTTACTTATATTGGTGCCGACGGCGCAGGCCATTATGTGAAGATGGTTCACAATGGTATTGAATACGGAGATATGCAGCTCATTGCTGAAGCGTATTCTCTGCTCAAAGGTGGCCTGAATCTATCTAATGAAGAACTGGCCCAGACTTTCACCGAGTGGAATAACGGTGAACTTAGCAGCTACCTGATCGACATTACTAAAGATATCTTCACCAAAAAAGATGAAGACGGTAACTACCTGGTTGATGTGATTCTGGATGAAGCAGCAAACAAAGGCACCGGTAAATGGACCAGCCAGAGCGCGCTGGATCTCGGCGAACCGCTGTCGCTGATTACCGAGTCTGTGTTTGCACGTTATATCTCTTCTCTGAAAGATCAGCGCGTTGCCGCATCTAAAGTTCTCTCTGGTCCGCAAGCTCAGTCAGCAGGCGACAAGGCTGAGTTCATCGAAAAAGTTCGCAGTGCGCTGTATCTGGGCAAAATCGTTTCTTACGCTCAGGGCTTCTCTCAGCTGCGTGCTGCGTCTGAAGAATACAACTGGGATCTGAACTACGGCGAAATCGCGAAGATTTTCCGTGCTGGCTGCATCATCCGTGCGCAGTTCCTGCAGAAAATCACCGATGCTTATGCCGAAAATCCGCAGATCGCTAACCTGCTGCTGGCACCGTACTTCAAGCAAATTGCCGATGACTACCAGCAGGCGCTGCGCGATGTCGTCGCTTATGCAGTACAGAACGGTATCCCGGTTCCGACCTTCGCCGCTGCGGTTGCCTATTACGATAGCTACCGTGCCGCGGTTCTGCCTGCGAACCTGATCCAGGCACAGCGTGACTATTTCGGGGCGCATACTTATAAGCGCATTGATAAAGAAGGTGTGTTCCATACTGAATGGCTGGATTAATCTGATTTAACCAACAATAAAATTGAGGCCCGGCGTATATTGCACCGGGCTTTTTTTTGCCAAATATCTTATAGACTAAATTTCACTGCTTAATATTAACTTAATAAACATCAGCTATTCTTATAAAGAAAATCTGAATTGTTTTTCGTTGCGTTGACCATCTGACAACGTAGCGTTAAAACTTTTAGCATCTTATCACGATGCTAAAAACATCATGATTCACAGTTAAGTTAATTCTGAGAGCATGAAATGAAAATCACCATTTCCGGTACTGGCTATGTAGGCTTGTCAAACGGGCTTCTAATCGCACAAAATCATGAGGTTGTGGCATTAGATATTTTACCGTCACGCGTTGCTATGCTGAATGATCGGATATCTCCTATTGTTGATAAGGAAATTCAGCAGTTTTTGCAATCAGATAAAATACACTTTAATGCCACATTAGATAAAAATGAAGACTACCGGGATGCTGATTATGTCATCATCGCCACTCCAACCGACTATGATCCTAAAACTAATTATTTCAATACATCCAGTGTAGAATCAGTAATTAAAGACGTAGTTGAGATAAATCCTTATGCGGTTATGGTCATCAAATCAACGGTTCCCGTTGGTTTTACCGCAGCGATGCATAAGAAATATCGTACTGAAAATATTATTTTCTCTCCGGAATTCCTCCGCGAAGGTAAAGCCCTTTACGATAATCTCCATCCGTCACGTATTGTCATCGGTGAGCGTTCAGAACGCGCAGAACGTTTTGCTGCGTTGTTACAGGAAGGCGCGATTAAGCAAAATATCCCGACCCTGTTTACCGACTCCACTGAAGCAGAAGCGATTAAACTTTTCGCTAATACCTATCTGGCGATGCGCGTAGCATACTTTAATGAACTGGATAGTTATGCAGAAAGTTTAGGTCTGAATACTCGCCAGATTATCGAAGGCGTTTGTCTCGATCCGCGTATTGGCAACCATTACAACAATCCGTCGTTTGGTTATGGTGGTTATTGTCTGCCGAAAGATACCAAGCAGTTACTGGCGAACTACCAGTCTGTGCCGAATAACCTGATCTCGGCAATTGTCGATGCAAACCGCACGCGTAAAGATTTTATTGCCGATGCCATTTTGTCACGCAAACCGCAAGTGGTGGGTATTTATCGTCTGATTATGAAGAGCGGGTCAGATAACTTCCGTACGTCTTCTATTCAGGGGATTATGAAGCGTATCAAGGCGAAAGGCGTTGAAGTGATCATCTACGAGCCGGTGATGAAAGAAGACTCATTCTTCAACTCTCGCCTGGAACGTGATCTCGCCACCTTCAAACAACAAGCCGACGTCATTATCTCCAACCGTATGGCAGAAGAGCTTAAGGATGTGGCAGATAAGGTCTACACCCGCGATCTCTTTGGCAGCGACTAACATCTTGTTATCAGGGCTATTTACGCCCTGATTGTCTTTTGTTACCTCCGCAATAATTCATTATTTTTATCACTTATCCTATAGCATTCACGGGGATTATCGCTAAACTATGCGGACTTGGAAATTTTCGTCAGTTAGGGTAATGATGAGAGTAGAAAATAATAATGTTTCTGGGCAAAACCATGACCCGGAACAGATTGATTTGATTGATTTACTAGTGCAGTTGTGGCGTGGCAAGATGACAATTATCATTTCCGTCATTGTGGCTATTGCCCTGGCTATTGGTTATTTGGCAGTAGCGAAGGAGAAATGGACGTCAACAGCAATTATCACTCAGCCCGACGTGGGGCAAATTGCTGGCTATAACAATGCCATGAATGTTATCTATGGTCAGGCTGCACCGAAAGTATCGGATTTGCAGGAGACGTTAATTGGTCGCTTCAGTTCTGCCTTCTCTGCATTAGCAGAAACGCTGGATAATCAGGAAGAGCCAGAAAAACTTACCATCGAACCTTCTGTTAAGAACCAACAATTACCATTGACTGTTTCTTATGTTGGGCAAACTGCAGAGGGCGCACAAATGAAGTTGGCCCAATACATTCAGCAAGTTGATGATAAAGTGAATCAAGAGCTAGAAAAGGATCTCAAGGACAACATTGCTCTGGGACGGAAAAACTTGCAGGACTCTTTAAGAACCCAGGAAGTGGTCGCGCAGGAGCAGAAAGATCTGCGTATCCGTCAGATTCAGGAAGCGTTGCAGTATGCGAATCAGGCGCAGGTGACAAAGCCACAGGTTCAGCAGACTGAAGATGTGACGCAAGATACGTTGTTCCTTCTAGGGAGCGAAGCGCTGGAGTCGATGATTAAGCATGAAGCGACTCGTCCGTTGGTGTTCTCACCAAACTACTATCAGACACGTCAAAACCTGTTGGATATTGAAAAATTAAAGTTTGATGATCTTGATATTCATGCTTACCGCTATGTGATGAAACCGACGTTACCTATTCGTCGCGATAGTCCGAAAAAGGCAATCACCTTGATTCTGGCAGTGCTTCTGGGCGGCATGGTTGGCGCGGGGATTGTGTTGGGGCGTAACGCTCTGCGTAATTACAACGCGAAGTAATATTATTGTGCATTTAAGAGAAACGGGCAGGGTGGTGACACCATGCCCGTTTTTTTTGCCGGATGCGATGCTGGCGCATCTTATCCGGCCTACGTGTGTTGAGATAATGTGTAGGCACGATAAGTTTGCGCATCGGGCAATGGCTCCGGGTGTGACAACAACATCACACCTGCTCAGCCCGTAACTCACTGATGCCGTTTATGCAGGTTCTCAATTACTGTCGTTAAATCCAGATCCTGATCCTGCAACAGCACCAGCAGGTGATACATCAAGTCAGATGCCTCGTTGGTCAGCTCAAAGCGATCATGTACCGTTGCTGCCAGTGCGGTTTCCACGCCTTCTTCGCCCACTTTCTGCGCAATGCGTTTAGTGCCGCTGGCATACAGTTTGGCGGTGTAGGAGGTTTCCGGGTCGGCATATTTACGTTCGGCGAGCAGTTGTTCCAGTTGATACAGGAACAGCCACTGGTGAGCGGTGTTGCCGAAGCAGCTACTGGTGCCTTTGTGGCAGGTTGGCCCGATGGGATTCGCCAGCACCAGTAATGTGTCGTTGTCGCAGTCCGGGGCAATACTTACCACATTGAGAAAATTGCCCGAGGTTTCGCCTTTGGTCCACAGTCGCTGTTTAGTGCGCGAGAAGAAGGTGACTTTACCGCTTTCGATGGTTTTGTCTAAGGCTTCCGGGTTCATGTAGCCCAGCATTAACACTTCGCCAGATACCGCGTGTTGCACAATCACCGGCATCAGACCGTCGGTTTTTTCCCAGTCCAGTTCGCGACGTTGTTGTTCTGTTAACATATCCTGATCTCCACGCCCTGTGTTGCCAGGTACGCTTTTAATTCGCCAATATTGATTATTTGTTTGTGGAATACGGAAGCTGCCAGCGCACCGTCAACGTCGGCATCGCGGAAGGCTTCCAGGAAGTGTTCCATGGTGCCCGCGCCACCGGAGGCAATCAGCGGGACGTGGCAAACTTCACGCACTTTTTTCAGCTGCTTGAGGTCGTAACCGTTACACACGCCGTCCTGATTCATCATGTTGAGGACGATTTCTCCGGCGCCGCGTTTTTGCACCTCCTCTACCCAGTCGAGCGTTTCCCATTGAGTGACGCGGGTGCGGCTTTCATCGCCGGTATATTGATTTACATGATATTTACCGGTTTCGGCGTCGTACCAGGTATCAATACCAACCACAATACACTGCACGCCAAAGCGATCGGCCAGGCGAGTAATTAATGTTGGGTCTGCCAGCGCAGGGGAGTTGATGGAAATTTTATCCGCGCCAAAGGAAAGAATTTTCGCGGCATCTTCCAGAGACTTAATCCCACCCGCCACACAAAACGGAATGTCGATCACTTCCGCCACGCGAGATACCCAGCTTTTATCTACCACACGGCCATCGCTGGAAGCGGTGATATCGTAGAACACCAGTTCATCTGCACCTTCTTCGGCGTAGCGTTTTGCCAGTGGCACGATATCGCCAATGATTTCATGGTTGCGAAACTGTACGCCTTTCACCACCTGACCATCACGAACGTCGAGACACGGGATTATGCGTTTTGCCAGCATGCGATGGCCTCCTTCACGGTGAATTTACCTTCCAGTAATGCACGACCAACTATTACGCCGCGTACGCCAGTGCCACGTAGGGCAGCAACATCGTTAATGTCGCCAATGCCGCCGGAGGACTGAAACGCCACTTGCGGATATCTGGCACACACTTCTTCATATAAAGAGACGTTAGATCCCGCCAGCGTGCCGTCGCGCGAGATATCGGTACACAACACATGTTTCAGGCCGACGGGCAGATAGGTTTCCACCAGTTGTTCCAGTGAAATGCCCGAGTTCTCTTGCCAGCCGCTGACTGCCACTTGCTTGTTGCCTTGCTCGTCAATACGGACATCCAGTGCCAGCACCAGCGCATCGGCACCGAAACGTTCAAACCAGCCTTTCACTACGTCCGGTGATTTCACTGCGGTGGAACCGACCACCACGCGCGCAACGCCAGCTTCCAGTAACGCCGCCACGTCTTCTTCACTACGAACACCGCCGCCAACCTGCACCGGGACGTTAACGCCCGCGACCAGGGTTTTAATCAGCGGGATTTGACGCTTAGCCGGATCTTTTGCCCCGGTCAGATCCACCAGGTGCAACACTTCGGCACCTTGCGCAGCGTAATCCTGTAAGCGCGGCAGCGGGTCGTTACCGTAATCGCGTTGTTTGCCGTAATCGCCCTGATGGAGACGCACCACGGTGCCGTCGATTAAATCTAATGCCGGAATAATCATCACATCTCCAGGAAGTTTTTCAGCAACTTAGCGCCAGCGGCACCAGAACGCTCCGGGTGGAACTGCACGCCGTAGAAGTTATCTTTTTGTACCGCCGCGGTGAACGGTTCGCCGTAATTACACTGGGCGATGGTCCACGGATTGACTGGCATTGCGTAGCTGTGAACAAAGTAAAAGTACGCGCCGTCTTCAATCCCCTGAAACAGGCGGTTGCCTGCCTGCGGATAAACGCGGTTCCAGCCCATATGTGGCAGTGGCAGACCAAAGTCGGTCATTTTCGGCACGTCTTCGTCGATGATGCCCAGCAAGTCGACGCCATTGCTCTCTTCGCTGCGTCGTCCCAGGAGTTGCATCCCTAAGCAGATACCCAGCACCGGTTGGGTACAGGCTTTGATGAGATCAAACAGCTCGCGCTCACGCACCTGATCCATCGCTGCTTGTGCGGTGCCGACGCCGGGTAAAAACAGTTTATCGGCCAGCAACACAATGTCCGGGTCACGGCTGACTTTGGGTTCATAACCGTGGCGCGCAATGGCAGACTTCACAGAGTTCAGGTTGGCGCAGCCAGTATCAAGGATCACCACGTTCATTACAGCACTCCTTTCGACGAGGGCAGGGTGTCGCCTTCGACGCGGATGGCCTGGCGCAGGGTACGACCAAAGGCTTTGAACAGGCTTTCTACACGGTGATGATCGTTTTTACCTTTGGTTTTCAGGTGTAGTGTCACGCCCATGGTGTAAGAGAGCGAACGGAAGAAGTGTTCGATCATTTCAGTGCTGAGATCGCCCACACGCTGGTAGGTAAACTCGGCTTTATATTCCAGGTGCGGGCGACCAGAGATATCCAGTGCGCAGCGGGCAAGGCATTCGTCCATCGGCAGCACAAAACCAAAGCGGCAAATACCGCGTTTGTCGCCGAGGGCAATTTTTAACGCTTCGCCCAGCGCCAGGCCGGTATCTTCGACGGTGTGGTGATCGTCGATATAGAGGTCGCCTTTGACATTGATTTCCATGCGGAAACCGCCGTGGGTGGCGATCTGATCCAGCATGTGATCAAAGAAGCCAACGCCGGTGTTAATCTTGCTGCCACCTTCGCGATCCAGCCACACCTGGACGTCAATCTGCGTCTCTTTGGTGTTGCGCACTACATGGGCGTAACGGTCTCGTTTAGTGAGTTGCTCGCCAATCATTGGCCAGTTCAGGGTTTCGCGGTCGTAGCGTAAACCATTAATGCCCATGTTTTCCGCCAGTTGAATGTCGGTCGCGCGATCGCCAATTACATAACTGTTGGCACGATCCATCGCTTGCTCAGCCAGATAACCCTCCACCAGTTTTACTTTCGGCTTACGGCAGTCGCACTCATCGGCGGGCAGGTGCGGACAAATCAGCACTTCATCAAACTGCACGCCTTGCGAGGTGAAGATCTGCATCATCAGGTTGTGCGGGCCATCAAAATCCGCTTGCGGGAAACTTTGTGTTCCCAGACCATCCTGATTAGTGATCATCACCAGCTTGTAGCCCTCTTTTTGCAGCTTCAGCAATTCCGGGATCACGCCCGGTTCAAAGGCGAGTTTGTCAAAACGGTCCACCTGAAAATCACTCGGCGGTTCGCTAATCAGGGTTCCATCGCGATCGATAAAAAGATACTTCTGACTCATCAAACTTGCTCCGCACGTAAGGCGTCAATGACGCGCTGGCTTTCTTCACGGGTTCCGACGGTAATTCGCAGGCAGCCGCTTAAAGAGGGTTGTTTATTCTGATCACGTAAGATAATGCCCTGATCCCACAAAGATTTAAACACTGCACTGGAGGCTTTAAAGCGCGCCAGAATGTAGTTGGTTTCAGAGTCGAAAACCTGCTCCACGCAGGGGATCTCTTTCAGTGCGGCAATCAGGTATTCGCGTTCT
This sequence comes from Shigella sp. SIG3, assembly GCF_053555855.1. Taxonomy (NCBI): domain Bacteria; kingdom Pseudomonadati; phylum Pseudomonadota; class Gammaproteobacteria; order Enterobacterales; family Enterobacteriaceae; genus Shigella; species Shigella sp. SIG3. The sequence continues at coordinate 3,755 of NZ_JBQZXE010000020.1, read as the reverse complement.
GTAATAATTTGCGCCACCCGTTCGCGCATGGCGACGATTCCCTGCGGGCTTAACGCCTGTGCGGCAATGTCGGCAACCGGCGTCGAGAGCGGGTAGGGGGGGATCACTTTCATCAGCAGGTTGATGACTTCTTCGTTTGCCAGCGTAAATCCGCAACGAAGCCCCGCCAACGCGAAGGCTTTCGAAAGGGTACGCAAAATCGCCAGGTGCGGATATTCCGCCAGCCAGCCAGCTAACGATGCCTGCGGGCAAAACTCGATATAAGCTTCATCGGCAACCACAATCGCCTTACCGCGGGTTAGCTCCAGCAGGGTGCGAAAATCCTGCGGATTGATCAGTTGCCCGGTGGGGTTGTTGGGGCTGCAAACATAGACCACTTTTACGCCGTCCAGCTTGTCGGAAATGCCCTGTAAGTCCAGTTGCCAGTTTTCCAGCGTCGGCACTGTGCGGCATTCGACACCAATGGTTTCAGCGCTGACGCTGTACATGCCGTACGTTGGCGGGCAGTAGAGGATGGCGTCTTTACCCGGTTCGCAAAAAGCGCGGATCAGCAGTTCAATACCTTCGTCCGCACCACGGCTGACCAGCACCTGTTCCGGTTTTACGCCTGCATATTGCGCGTAATTTTCAATCACCGCTTTTGGCTGGCATTCCGGGTAGCGGTTGAGCGTTTGCTGAGTAAGCTTAAACTCCACGGCTGTGGGATATTCGTTGGCGTTCAGCCAGACGTCGCCGTTACCGCCCAGACGACGCGCCGACTGATACGGCGTCAGGTTGCGGACGTTTTCACGCGCTAAATCAGTAATAGTCACGGTGCTCATGCTTGCTCCTTAAGGACGTTAACACGCAAAGTAACGGCATTTTTGTGGGCGGTCAGGCGCTCGGCGGCGGCCAGTGTTTCAATGGTCGAAGCCAGCGCGGAGAAACCTTCTTTCGACAGTTCCTGTACGGTCATGCGTTTCTGGAAATCTGCCAGCCCGAGGCTGGAACAGGTGGCGGTGTAACCGTAAGTCGGCAGCACGTGGTTGGTGCCGGAGGCGTAGTCGCCTGCCGATTCCGGTGACCAGTCACCAAGAAATACCGAACCGGCGCTGGTGATGCCATCGACCAGTTCGCGGGCGTTGCGGGTCTGAATGATCAGGTGCTCCGGGCCGTACTGGTTGGAGATCTCCACGCACTGCGCTAAATCTTTAGTCACGATCAGGCGGCTGGCGTTCAGTGCCTGGCGGGTGGTTTCGGCACGCGGCAGTTCTGCCAGTTGGCGTTCGACGGCCTCGGCAACGCGACGCGCCATATCAGCATCGGGGGTCAGTAAAATTACCTGTGAGTCAGGGCCGTGTTCAGCCTGAGAAAGCAAATCAGAAGCCACAAAATCCGGCGTAGCGCCGCTGTCAGCAATCACCAGCACTTCCGACGGGCCTGCGGGCATATCGATCGCCGCACCGTCCAGACGCTGGCTTACCTGGCGTTTTGCTTCGGTGACAAAGGCGTTACCCGGCCCGAAGATTTTGTCCACTTTCGGCACAGATTCCGTACCAAACGCCAGCGCGGCAATGGCCTGTGCGCCGCCGACGTTAAACACGTCCTGCACATCGCACAGCTGCGCCGCATAAAGAATTTCATCGGCAATCGGCGGCGGTGAGCACAGCACCACTTTTTTACAGCCCGCAATACGCGCCGGAGTTGCCAGCATTAATACCGTTGAGAAGAGCGGGGCGGAGCCGCCCGGAATATACAAACCCACTGAAGCCACCGGGCGCGTGACCTGCTGGCAACGCACGCCTGGCTGCGTTTCTACATCTACCGGCGGCAGTTTTTGCGCAGTGTGGAAGGTTTCAATACTCTTTACTGCCACCGCCATCGCCTGTTTTAGCTCGTCGCTCAGGCGTTCGCTGGCGGCGGCGATCTCATCAGCAGACACCTTCAGCGCGGTAACCGTGGTTTTATCAAACTTCGCGCTGTATTCACGCAGGGCCTCATCGCCACGCGTTTTCACGTTATCGAGAATATCGTTAACGGTGCGGGTAATGCTTTCAGAAGCGGAGATCGCCGGGCGCATTAACAGCTGGCGTTGTTGCTCCGCAGTACAGCTATTCCAGTCAATGATTGTGTTAAAGCTCATGGCGATCACTCCATCATCTTCTCAATCGGCAGGACCAGGATTGAACTGGCACCCAGTGCTTTCAGTTTTTCCATCGTTTCCCAGAACAGGGTTTCGCTACTCACCATGTGCATCGCTACGCGCTGTTGATCACCCGCCAGCGGCAGAATGGTTGGGCGTTCGGCACCTGGCAGCAGGGCGATGACTTCATCTAGGCGTTCGGTCGGTGCGTGCATCATGATGTATTTTGATTCGCGCGCCTGGATCACACCCTGAATACGGGTCAGTAGCTTGTCGATCAGTTGCTGTTTAGATTCTTCCATTTCGCCATCGCGCTGGATCAGGCAGGCTTTCGAGCGGTAGATAACTTCGACTTCGCGCAGGCCGTTAGCTTCCAGCGTGGCACCGGTGGAAACCAGATCGCAAATCGCATCCGCCAGCCCGGCACGCGGCGCAACTTCGACAGAACCGTTCAGTAAGCAGGATTTAAAAGAGATACCTTTCTGGTCGAGATAACGCTTGAGCAGGTGAGGATAAGAGGTGGCGATACGTTTACCGTTTAAGGAGAGCGGACCGTCCCAGGCTTCATCAACCGGCGTTGCCAGCGAAAGGCGGCAGCCGCCGAAATCCAGACGACGCAGGGTAAAGTAGCGCGGATCTTCACCCTGGGCGCGGCGGTTAAGCAGCTCTTCTTCCAGCACGTTTTCGCCGATAATCCCAAGGTCTACCACGCCGTCCATTACCAGACCGGGAATGTCATCGTCACGCACGCGCAGAATATCAATCGGCATGTTTTCTGCCATCGCGATCAGGCGCTGGGTGTGAAGATTGATTTTAATGCCACAGCGCGCCAGTAATTCGCGTGAGTCATCACTTAAACGGCCGGATTTCTGCATAGCTATGCGTAAACGAGTGTTGTCTGTCATTTTCTTATTCCTCTTTAAACCTGTCTGAACCGTTAACAACCGCGCAATAAAAAAGCCCCCGGAAGGTGATCTTCCGGGGGCTTTCTCATGCGTTCATGCACCACTGGAAGATCTGAATGTCTTCCAGCACACATCGCCTGAAAGACTAGTCAGGATGATGGTGATGATGGTGGTGTTTAAATTGAACGCGTGTCATAAAAATCTCTGTGAATGTTTATTCAACTGATGTCTTTTAACCTAAACCACTTTCACGTTAGAAAGCAAGGGCTTTTTTATATATTTTATGGCGATGGATTTGTTTAATGAATGAGCGGGGAAAGGAGGGGGCTAAGAGGACTGTCCTCTAACTTGACAGCACCAAAAAGAGCAAAGTCTGATTTTTCGTCTCGCTGGCAATGTCTTGATCTACAAACTAATTAATAAATAGTTAATTAACACCTATCATTGTACAATGAACTGTACAAAATAGGAGATTTACATGCGTACAATTAGCTACAGCGAAGCGCGTCAGAATTTGTCGGCAACAATGATGAAAGCCGTTGAAGATCATGCCCCGATCCTCATTACTCGTCAGAATGGAGAGGCTTGTGTTCTGATGTCACTCGAAGAATACAACTCGCTGGAAGAGACGGCTTATCTACTGCGTTCCCCCGCTAACGCCCGGAGATTGATGGACTCAATCGATAGCCTGAAATCAGGCAAAGGAACGGAAAAGGACATTATTGAGT
>NZ_JBQZXE010000019.1:0-41038 GCF_053555855.1 Shigella sp. SIG3 | reverse complement strand
TAATACCGATAGCTGCAATTTGATCGGAACTGATATCGGCTTTCGCCAGCACTTCTACCAGCGTGGAGCTTTGGGTGGCCCAGATTTCCATTGGGTCGTGTTCTACCCAACCTGGTTTTGGGTAGATTTGCTCAAATTCGCGCTGCGACACGCTAATGATATTGGCATCGTGATCCATTACGACCGCGCGGGAGCTGGTGGTGCCCTGGTCGAGCGCAACGATATATTTTTTTCAGTCATGTTTAATTGTCCCGTAGTCATATTACAGCGAAGCTTTTTGTTCTGAAGGAGTTGTGGTTTCCTTTTCTTCCACAACACAGATATCGCAAGGCAAATGGCGACCAATCAGTTTGCGGTAGGCAAATGCACCTACAATCGCGCCAACGATAGGGCCGAAAAGCGGCACCAGGAAGTAAGGAATGTCTCTGCCGCCGGTAAAGGCGACATTGCCCCAGCCCGCCAGCTAGGCAAAGACTTTCGGACCGAAGTCACGCGCTGGGTTCATGGCAAAACCTGTCAATGGGCCCATAGATGCGCCAATGACCGCAATCAGTAGACCAATCAGCAAGGGAGCCAAAGGGCCGCGTGGTACACCGTTGCCATCGTCCGTTAACGCCAGGATAAGCCCCATCAGAATAGCGGTAATCACCATCTCAACTGCGAAAGCCTGCACAAAATTGATATGAGGATTAGGGTAAGTAGAGAAAGTGCCAGCCAGATCAACACTTTCAACGCTGCCGCGAACAATGTGATGAGTCTGCTCGAAGTCGAAAAATAAATTGTAGTAAAGCCCGTAAACTAAAGCCGCAGCGCAGAAAGCGCCGGCAACTTGTGAAACGATAAAAGGAATAACTTTGCGCTTGTCGAAACAGGCAAACAGCCACAATGCAATGGTAACAGCGGGATTAAGATGCGCGCCGGAAACCCCTGCGGTCAGGTAGATGGCCATTGCCACCCCCAGTCCCCAAATGACACTGATTTCCCACTGACCAAAAGACGCACCAGCGACTTTTAGTGCTGCAACGCAACCCACACCGAAAAAAATCAACAACCCGGTACCGAGGAATTCAGCAATGCACTGGCCTTTCAAGGTTGATGTTTGACTCATAATCGGATCCTGAAGAGTTAATGTTTGTTGTATGTGTGAAAGTCACGGACCTCCACGATGCTTGTAGGCATGCTGTTAACTTATCGTTAACGAGCAAAAACGAGAAATATCGAACTTAAAATGTGTGTGCTTCGTCATAAAATGAGCGTTATCGCGCCATTTATTCCATCTGATTGTACATGATGCATGTTTGTTAGATCATTCGCGCAACAAATTTATTAACATTTTCGATTGATGTGGATTATGTCACTAGGAGAAGGATGAAAAGTGTGGCAAACCGTAATCTGCAAGGCGTGCCGCTGGACAGCGATGGCGCGGCTTCATACAATCGGAGCTAACTAAAGTGCGCTCGTATTTATTAAGGCGTCACCGGTAATCGGGACGAGGATTTTTTATCCATCAACGCCTTGCAATTCAGGAGAGGTATGACAATGTCATTAGAAGTGTTTGAGAAACTGGAAGCAAAAGTACAGCAGGCGATTGATACCATCACTCTGTTGCAGATGGAAATCGAAGAGCTGAAAGAAAAAAACAACTCACTGTCGCAGGAAGTTCAAAATGCCCAGCATCAGCGCGAAGAGCTGGAGCGTGAGAACAACCATCTGAAAGAACAGCAGAACGGCTGGCAGGAACGTCTGCAGGCCCTGCTGGGTCGCATGGAAGAGGTCTGATTACGCTTCATCTTTCGCGTAATTTCTTTACTGTGTAGGCCAACAGGTAACGCAGAAAAAAGGCACCTTGCGGTGCCTTTCTTATCATTCAATATCCAGCGGATCTTCTGAAAGAATAATCCCGGTATTGTCGGCATAAAGATGGTCGCCGGAGAAGAAGGTGACACCGCCAAAATTGACGCGGACATCGCTTTCGCCAATGCCTTCGCCAGCGGCACCAACCGGAATTGCCGCCATCGCCTGGATGCCGATATCCAACTCTTCCAGGTCATCTACCTGACGCACCGCGCCGTAAATGACCAGACCTTCCCATTCATTTTGTACTGCCAGACGCGCCAGTTCAGCATCGACCAGTGCGCGACGAACAGAACCACCGCCATCGACGACAAGAACACGACCACGGCCATTCTGTTCGAGCAGATCGTACAGCAACCCGTTGTCCTCGAAACATTTTACCGTGATTATTTGTCCGCCAAACGACGCCCGTCCGCCAAAGTTGGAGAACAGCGGTTCCACGACGTTAACATCTTCTTGATAGATGTCACAAAGCTCGGAAGTATCGTATTTCATAGGCTTAACATTCAGTTGCTGCGAGAATTTTCAGTATATCGCGCTATGTGGGCTGTTGGCAAAGTCATCAATTGTTAATTGATATTTGTCAGTTATGCTGCCCACTGGCTTAGGAATATCCCTAAAACAAACAGCAGGTTAGTCAGTAACGCTCCCTTGACAGTACGTTCCAGCATTGGTCGCATCGCCACCGGGTCCATTTCCCGCATCACATAACGGGCTTGCTTCACCAGTAATGGTGCCGCCAGCAGGAACAGCCAGCCCCACAGGCTATGCAGCGAAAAGAGATTAAACAGCGCCAGACACACCAGCGAGCCCATCAGCAGGCAGGCATGATAACGACGCGCGTTCACTTCACCTAAGCGCACCACCAGCGTGTTTTTGCCATTTTCGCGGTCGCTATTGATATCACGCAGGTTATTAATATTCAGTACTGCCGTTGCCAGCAGGCCGCATGCGGTCGCCGGAAGGATCAGTGCCGGAATCAATGTATGAGCCTGTAAATACCAGCTCCCCATGACACTCAACCAGCCAAAGAAAACCAGTACGGAAATATCACCCAGACCGATATAACCATAAGGACGATTGCCCACGGTGTAGGTGATAGCGGCAATGATCGACAACCCGCCAAGAATCAGGAAACCGACAAAATCGGCCAGCGTATGGCATGCCACTGCAACCAGTGCCAGCCCGGAGAGACAGATGAGCACGACGGTAATAATGAGCGCCCGTTTCATCTTTTGCTGGGTAATGACCCCTTTTTGCATGCCGCGTAGCGGCCCAATGCGGTCAGGTTTATCGCTGCCTTTTACCGCATCGCCGTAATCATTGGCGAGGTTAGAAAGGATCTGTAATAGCCCGGCGGTAATTAGTGCCAGCAGGGCGACCAGCGGATCGAAGTGACCTTGCCACCATGCCAGCGCCGTCCCGACGATAATTGCAGCAAAGGCGAGGGGGAGGGTTTTAGGTCGTAAACTTTCCAGCCACGCCTGAGTTCGGCTAATTTGTTGTTCAGTCATAATACGCGCCAATAAAAATGGGGCCTTTCAGCCCCATCAAACAATGATGAAAATGATTGAACGCGATTATAGGATAAAACGGCTCAGATCTTCATCTGCCACCAACGCATCCAGATGTTTGCTCACATAATCTGCGTCAATAGTGATATTTTGACCGCTTAAATCGCTGGCGTCGTAGGAAATCTCTTCCATTAAACGCTCCAGAACAGTGTGTAAACGACGAGCACCGATGTTTTCGGTAGATTCGTTCACCTGCCATGCCGCTTCCGCGATGCGTTTAATACCGGAGTCGGTAAACTCGATATTTACGCCTTCAGTCGCCATCAGTGCTTTGTACTGCACGGTGATAGAGGCATTCGGCTCGGTCAGAATACGCTCGAAGTCGCTGGTGGTCAGTGCCTGCAGTTCAACGCGGATTGGCAGCCGACCTTGCAGTTCCGGGATCAGGTCAGACGGTTTCGCAATCTGGAACGCGCCAGAAGCGATAAACAGAATGTGGTCAGTTTTGACCATCCCGTGTTTGGTGGAAACGGTGCAACCTTCTACCAGCGGCAGCAGGTCACGCTGAACGCCTTCACGAGAAACATCCGGACCGGAAGACTCGCCGCGCTTACAGATTTTGTCGATTTCGTCGATAAACACGATCCCGTGCTGCTCAACAGCGTCGATAGCGTCTTGCTTCAGCTCTTCCGGGTTCACCAGTTTCGCCGCTTCTTCTTCAATCAGCAGCTTCATGGCGTCTTTGATTTTCAGCTTACGCGCTTTTTGCTTCTGGCCGCCCAGGTTCTGGAACATGGACTGCAGCTGGCTGGTCATCTCTTCCATGCCCGGAGGAGCCATAATTTCAACGCCCATCGGTGCTGCGGCAAGATCGATCTCGATTTCTTTGTCATCAAGCTGGCCTTCACGCAGTTTTTTGCGGAATGCCTGACGAGCAGCGGAAGGTTCCTGCTGCTGTTCAGTCTGTCCCCAGTTGTTTTTAGCAGGTGGGATCAGCACGTCGAGAATACGTTCTTCTGCCAGTTCTTCAGCGCGATAACGGTTTTTCTCGATAGCCTGGACGCGTACCATTTTCACGGCGGCATCGGTCAGATCGCGAATAATAGAATCAACTTCCTTACCGACGTAGCCCACTTCGGTAAATTTGGTCGCTTCAACTTTGATGAACGGCGCATTCGCCAGCTTAGCCAGACGACGGGCGATTTCAGTTTTACCGACACCGGTCGGGCCGATCATCAGGATATTTTTCGGGGTCACTTCATGGCGCAGCTCTTCGTTGAGCTGCATGCGACGCCAGCGGTTACGCAGAGCAATCGCCACAGAACGCTTGGCGTTGTCCTGGCCGATGATGTGCTTATCCAGTTCGCTGACGATTTCGCGTGGGGTCATTTCAGACATGGGAGATCCTTACGCTTTGTAGCTTAATTCTTCGATGGTGTGGAAATGGTTGGTATAGATGCAAATGTCGCCTGCAATATCCAACGCCTTTTCAGCAATTTCACGGGCGCTAAGTTCAGTGTTTTCTAACAGCGCGCGCGCCGCAGCCTGGGCGTAAGGGCCGCCGGAGCCGATAGCAATAAGATCGTTTTCTGGCTGCACCACGTCACCGTTACCGGTGATGATAAGCGATGCAGTTTCATCCGCGACTGCCAGCAGTGCTTCAAGTTTGCGCAGCATGCGATCGGTACGCCAGTCTTTTGCCAGCTCAACGGCGGCTTTAACCAGATGGCCCTGATGCATTTCCAGTTTACGTTCAAACAGTTCGAACAGCGTAAAAGCATCCGCAGTACCGCCCGCAAAGCCCGCGATGACTTTGTCGTTGTACAGACGGCGGACCTTTTTCACGTTGCCTTTCATTACGGTATTGCCCAACGTGGCCTGACCATCACCAGCGATGACCACATGGCCGTTACGGCGTACGCTTACTATAGTTGTCACGAGCTGACCCCTTGGTTACGAATACAGAGTACAAACCCCGTACAAAAGTACGGGGCATAATGCAATTATAGATGGGGGGGATTTTGAGGGTTTCAACCCCCGGCGGCGAGCCGAATGCAGTTTGTATGACCCGCCATCTTCAACCGATTGAGGGTGCTGTCTGCGTTCTCTTTGCCTTTCACCGGGCCAATGACCACACGATTCCAGCCATTGTTGGTGGTGATTTTCGAGTCAAATCCTTCGAACGCCAGCTGAGCACGTACCGTCTCTGCCTGTTCCGCGCCTCTGAACGAACCGCACTGCACCATCCAGCGGCGTTCGTCTTTTTTCTCCGCCGTCGGTTTTGGCGCGTCAGCGGCACGAGCAACCGGCGCAGCTTGCTGCGGCTTCGACTGCGCGGTCGTGTGCGCAGGGGTTTGCAGCAGATCCTGGTACGGCTGCTGAGTAGAAGCTGGTTTAGACTGGCGCGGTTGCGCCTGTACCGGCGCGGCTTGCGACGTACGCGTCTGCTGCTGCCAGCTTTGTTCAGTCGTACGCGACTGCTGAGCCAGGCGTTGCTGCTCCGCTAATTGCTGCGCCTGACGCTGGCGTTGTAGCGTTTGCTGACGCTGTTCCGGCGTCTGTTCATTCCACGGAACCTCAACCAGCTGCGTTGGCTGCTGGCGCATATCAGCCTGCATTTGTTCAAGAAGCTGACGTTGTTCTGGTGTCAGTTGCTCCGGCGTTTTCACTTCACCACCGGCAGAAGGTTCTGTGGGCGCACGCACACCCGGCTGGCGACTTTCCAGCTCTTTAATGTAGCGCCAGCGTTCTTCTGGTTTTGGTGGTAGTCCGTTTCCGGTCACTTTCTGGCTTTGCAGCGTCTCGGACTCTTCTTTCTTGTGATGCGTAATGAAGTACAGACCACCGATAAAGGTCACAAGAACGGCGGCAGCAATAGCGACCATAGCGGGAGAAACCGCAGGCAGATTTCGTTGCTTTTTCCGTGAGGTGCTCTTTTTTCGCCGCGAAGGTGCCGGTTGGCTGCGGCGTACATAATCTCGTTGTGCCACTATCGTTTCGCTGTATTTATTCGTTCGTCAGCCCGCCATGTTACTTAAGCGGCGGGCCTTTGACCAGTCACGGCAGTCTTAAAGGTTTACTTTAAGGTAACGCGCGTGTTGATCCCCGGATGATAAGTTCGCAGTCCATTAAACGAGAGCCACTGCCAACGTGTTGCCCCTGCATTTGATCAAGCAATAACAGCATAGCTTCCCGACCGATTTCGTAACGCGGCTGCGCGATGGTTGTCAGCGGCGGATCACAAAATTGCGTCAGGTCGATGTTATCAAAACCGATTATGGAAAGGTCTTCCGGGACTTTCAGCCCCTGGCGTTTTGCCTGAGAAAGTGCGCCGAGCGCCATCACATCGCTATGGCAGAAGACTGCAGTAGGCGGTTGTGGAAGATCAAGCAGCTGTTGCATTGCTTTGCTTCCGGCTTCGAAGGTGAAGTCGCCACGGGCGATGTATTGTGGATCAACCATAATTCCGCAGCGACGCAGCGCCTGAACATAGCCTTGCAGGCGGTAGTGACACAGTGGCATCTCTTCGGGACCGGCTATACAGCCAATCCGTTTATGCCCTTGCTCATATAAATAATTTACTGCATCAAATGCGGCGGTCAGATTGTCGATATGAACGGTAGGCAGCTCCAGTTCCGGTGCAAATTCGTTCGCCATCACCATCGGCGGCAGATTACGCTGTTCCTCAATGCTGGCATCAAACGGCAGCCTTGAACCCAGCAGCAACATGCCATCAATTTGCTTGGTGATGATCAAATCGATAAAGGTTTTTTCCTGCTGATTTTGATGCGCACAGTCGCCAATCAGCACCAGATATCCGTGATTTGCCGCCGTAACTTCGATACCGCGAATAATTTCGCTAAAGAAGGGATCGCAGATATCCGGGACAATCACCAGAATGGTGCGGGATTCATTACGCTTGACGTTGCGCCCCATAGGCTGCGGTAAATAACCCACTTCCCGGGCCGCTTTTTCAACCCGATTACGGGTGGCCTGGGAGACTTTATCGGGATTCATTAATGCTCGGGAGACAGTCGCTGTAGAGACTTTTGCCTTGAGGGCAACGTCTTTCATGGTCGCGGCAGTTTCCTGCTTCTTCGCTTTCACACTCACTCCTCGCCTGGCACGTCAGGCGTACTACATCCATGTTTACTTCACATCGGCAACATTTTTAGCAGATAGCGCGTGAAAACGGTTACAGAATTTTCATGAAAAGTGTGATGAATATTGAATTTTTCGATCCGCCTCGCATCGTAAGCGGTTTAACCCTCAATCGGATCAACATCCAGTACCCATTTCACCTTGCGGGAATCCGGTATTGTATTGATGAGCGCCAGCGTACCACTAATGATGTGTTGCAAGCGCACGCGGGAAGGGTGCTGCAACAATATCTGCCAGCGCCAGCGGCCGCCACGTTTAGGTGCCAGTGCCGGAACCGGACCGAGAACCCACAGTTTGTCGTCTGCCAGCGGACTGGAGAGGATCAGATTACGCAGTTGTTGCAGGAACAGCGGCGCATGCTGATTGTTATGATCTTCCGCACGCACAATCACATGGCTGGTCCATGGCGGCAGTTGCATCATCCGTCGCTCAGCCAGCGCCTGTTCGGCAAAGGCGTCGTAGCCTTTATAGAGCAACGTTTGCAACAGAGGATGTTCCGGATGGTGCGTTTGCAGCACCACTTCGCCTTGTTTACCCGCACGCCCGGCACGACCAGCGACCTGGGTGTAAAGCTGAGCGAAACGCTCTGCCGAGCGAAAATCGGCAGAAAACAGCGCGCCGTCCACATCCAGTAACGCCACCAGCGTCACATCCGGAAAGTGGTGACCTTTCGCCAGCATTTGTGTGCCGATCAAAATCCTCGCACCGCCGCGATGTACTTCCGCCAGTTGCTGTTCCAGCGCCCCTTTGCGGCTGGTGGTATCGCGGTCGATACGAGAAATGGGCACATCAGGGAACAGCGGCGCAAGCGTCTGTTCAAGCTGTTCGGTGCCCAGCCCCACGGGTACCAGGTGCGTGGAACCGCAGGAAGGGCACTGGCGCGGCACCGGACGCTGACTGTCACAGTGGTGACAGCGCAAATGCTGTTGCGCCTGATGCAGCGTGTAGTAGTGATCGCAACGTGGGCATTCGGCAATCCAGCCGCAGTCGTGGCACAGTAGCGCAGGCGCAAAGCCACGGCGGTTAAGAAAGAGGATAACCTGATTGTTGGCCTGTAAATGCTGGCGCATACGGGTGATTAACGCCGGAGCCAGACCTGCCTGCACCTTCTGACCTTTTAAATCCAGCACGTGTTGAATTGCCGGACGCGCATTCCCCGCCCGGCGCGTCAGGCGCAGCAGGCGGTATTTTTTCTGCTGGACGTTGCACAACGTTTCCAGCGCGGGCGTTGCGGAGCCAAGAATAATCGGGATTTGCTCGCTATGCGCACGATACACCGCCAGGTCGCGGGCATGATAGCGCCAGCCTTCCTGCTGCTTGTAGGAACTGTCGTGCTCTTCGTCAATGACAATCACGCCGAGATTTTTAAACGGCGTAAACAGCGCGGAGCGGGTGCCGATCACAATCGCCGCCTCGCCATTTTTCGCTTTCAGCCACGCCGAAAGACGCTCGCTGTCGTTCAGACCGGAATGCAGAACTTCCACGGGCGCATTAAACCGTTCACGAAAACGGGCGATAGTTTGCGGTGTCAGGCCGATTTCCGGCACCATCACCAGCGCCTGTTTGCCCTGAGCGAGCACGTTTTCCAGTACACTGAGATAAACCTCCGTTTTACCGGAACCGGTAACGCCCGCCAGCAGCCAGGCAGAAAAAGTATCTGCCGCGCTATGAATTGCGCCAACGGCGGTGGCCTGTTCGGTATTCAATCGCAACCGCTCACCAGAAACGGCATAGTTCGTTCGCCAGTCGCTAAACTCTGGTGTTTCACTTGCTAAATCACACAGACCTTTTTTGCGCAGCGCCTGCAACGCGGCATCATTAAATTCGAGCGTGGCAACCTGGTCGCGCCAGATTTTGCCTTGCCGTAACGCTGCCAGCGCCTGTTGTTGCTTGGGTGAGCGTTTCAGGCTGTTCAGATCCACCGCCTGACCTTGTTCAGTGGCAAACCAGTACCACATCGGCGCGTTCGCCGCAGGCCGCCCCTGGCGTAGTAAAATCGGCAAGGCATGAAACAGCACATCGCCAATCGGATGATGATAGTAATCTGCCGCCCATAGCAGCAATCGCCAGACGGAGTGAGTAAACACCGGCTCACCATCCAGCACTTCGACTACCGCTTTTAGCTCAGTGAGCGGCAGTTCGCTGGCATCGCTAACTGATACCACAATCCCGATGCGCTCCTGCTGTTTGCCAAACGGCACGCGCACGCGACACCCAGCTTTAACCGTCATGCCTTCTGGCAGCAGATAGTCAAAGGTACGAGGAAGCGGAACGGGCAAGGCAACGTGGGCAACGGGCATAGCATCATCCTGACTTGAAATTCGGTGGGTTAGTATACACATTGCCGTAGAAGAGTGCGGATCAGTTTGCATACGCTGGTTAATTTCTGTATGATTTCGCGCCTTCGTACGAAATGATCGTATTGAAGCTATACTTTTAACATCGCGTGGTGTCTGGCGTTAGGGCTGGAAGAGCGACGCGGCCTTAAACCGAGGTTTTCCCATGAAAAAAGATATTCACCCGAAATACGAAGAAATTACTGCTAGCTGCTCTTGCGGTAACGTAATGAAAATCCGCTCCACCGTTGGTCATGACCTGAACCTCGACGTGTGCAGCAAGTGCCACCCGTTCTTCACTGGCAAACAGCGTGATGTTGCTACCGGTGGCCGTGTTGACCGCTTCAACAAGCGTTTCAACATCCCGGGCAGCAAATAAGACCGGATTTCCGAAAAAAGCGCCGCACGGCGCTTTTTTTGTGCCTGAATTTTGGTCGTATCACCACGAAAACAGCGGCCACTCTTTGGCAACCGTGGTGAGTTGTGGCGCGTCGAAAACGGCTTGTGGTGAAACTACCGTTTCCTCAAGCGGAATATTTTTACCGTAGCGTTCTTTGAGCTTCGCCTGGACCAGCGGGTTGCTGAGATCAAACTCTTTCAACTTCTGCTGTTCGCCCACGCGCATTCCCAGCGCGTTCTGGTAAACCTTCCACACCACTTCCGAACAGTACTGGCGATCGTCGCTCCATGAGAAGCTGAAATCATACGGTTTACCGAGATAACGTTTTGCCGTTTGCGTCAGTTTTTGCTGTTGTTCAACACTCAGTCCGCCTTCAACGCGGCGAACAACGTAGTTGCCCTTTTCACCATGGGCAATCCACTGCTTGAGCGGGGTGTATTTCACCGGGCCGACCGCTTCAAAAACGTAGGGCTTTTTGTTACGCATCACCAGCATACCGGTGTGGCTGTAATCGGAATGGGTTGCCAGTTGGATCGCTTTACTTTGCGATGAGCGAGAGATTTGAAAGATGATGTCGCCAGTTTGCGGCTGCCAGGCAAAGGCAGGTACAGAAACCAGCAGGCTGAGGATCAGCAGCCTGTTTTTCATAGTTAAACGTCCATGTATAAAAAGCGGTGGGTCGCAGACAACGTGCTCGTTGTTTATGCCGGATGCGGCGTGAACGCCTTATCCGGCCTACAAGTTCGTGCAAATTCAATAAATTGCAATATGACGTAGGCCTGATAAGCGTAGTGCATCAGGCGATTCCACTCCGCGCCGCTCTTTTCCGCTTTAGTATTCCCACGTCTCCGGGTTAATCCCCATCTCACGCATGATCTCTTTTGCCGCTTCCGGGATTTCGTCGCTGCGCTCTTTACGCAGATCGGCATCATCCGGCAAAGGTTGCCCGGTAAAGGCATGCAGAAACGCTTCGCACAGCAGCTCGCTGTTGGTAGCGTGACGCAGGTTGTTCACCTGACGACGCGTGCGTTCATCGGTGAGGATTTTTAACACCTTAAGAGGAATGGAAACCGTAATCTTTTTGACTTGTTCACTCTTCTTGCCGTGTTCAGCGTATGGGCTGATATATTCGCCGCTCCATTCAGCCATGAGATACTTAATCCTCTTCGTCAATAAATTGAGACCAGACCCCACAATTTATGTGGGTACTGACCGTAAACCCGCATAGTTTACCGTACAGGCGTTACCGTGACATCGTGTAATGCACCTGTCGGCGTGATAATGCATATAATTTTAACGGCTATTTGGGATTTGCTCAATCTATACGCAAAGAAGTTTAGATGTCCAGATGTATTGACGTCCATTAACACAATGTTTACTCTGGTGCCTGACATTTCACCGACAAAGCCCAGGAAACTTCATCACATGACGCGTAAACAGGCCACCATCGCAGTGCGTAGCGGGTTAAATGACGACGAACAGTATGGTTGCGTTGTCCCTCCCATCCATCTTTCCAGCACCTATAACTTTACCGGATTTAATGAACCGCGCGCGCATGATTACTCGCGTCGCGGCAACCCAACGCGCGATGTGGTTCAGCGTGCGCTGGCAGAACTGGAAGGCGGTGCTGGCGCAGTACTTACTAATACCGGCATGTCCGCGATTCACCTGGTAACGACCGTCTTTTTGAAACCTGGCGATCTGCTGGTTGCGCCGCACGACTGCTACGGCGGTAGCTATCGCCTGTTCGACAGTCTGGCGAAACGCGGTTGCTATCGCGTGTTGTTTGTTGATCAAGGCGATGAACAGGCATTACGGGCAGCGCTGGCAGAAAAACCCAAACTGGTACTGGTAGAAAGCCCAAGTAATCCATTGTTACGCGTCGTGGATATTGCGAAAATCTGCCATCTGGCAAGGGAAGTCGGGGCGGTGAGCGTGGTGGATAACACCTTCTTAAGCCCGGCATTACAAAATCCGCTGGCATTGGGTGCCGATCTGGTGTTGCATTCATGTACGAAATATCTGAACGGTCACTCTGACGTGGTGGCTGGCGTGGTGATTGCTAAAGACCCGGACGTTGTCACTGAACTTGCCTGGTGGGCAAACAATATTGGCGTGACGGGCGGCGCGTTTGACAGCTATCTGCTGCTACGCGGGTTGCGAACGCTGGTGCCGCGTATGGAGCTGGCGCAGCGCAACGCGCAGGCGATTGTGAAATATCTGCAAACCCAGCCGTTGGTGAAAAAACTGTATCACCCGTCGCTGCCGGAAAATCAGGGGCATGAAATTGCCGCGCGTCAGCAAAAAGGCTTTGGCGCAATGTTGAGTTTTGAACTGGATGGCGATGAGCAGACGCTGTGTCGTTTCCTGGGCGGGCTGTCGTTGTTTACGCTGGCGGAATCATTAGGGGGAGTGGAAAGTTTAATCTCTCACGCCGCAACCATGACACATGCAGGCATGGCACCAGAAGCGCGTGCTGCCGCCGGGATCTCCGAGACGCTGCTGCGTATCTCCACCGGTATTGAAGATGGCGAAGATTTAATTGCCGACCTGGAAAATGGCTTCCGGGCTGCAAACAAGGGGTAAAAATGAGTGTGATTGCGCAGGCAGGGGCGAAAGGTCGTCAGCTGCATAAATTTGGTGGCAGTAGTCTGGCTGATGTGAAGTGTTATTTGCGTGTCGCGGGCATTATGGCGGAGTTCTCTCAGCCTGACGATATGATGGTGGTTTCCGCCGCCGGTAGCACCACTAACCAGTTGATTAACTGGTTGAAACTAAGCCAGACCGATCGTCTCTCTGCGCATCAGGTTCAACAAACGCTGCGTCGCTATCAGTGCGATCTGATTAGCGGTCTGCTACCCGCTGAAGAAGCCGATAGCCTCATTAGCGCTTTTGTCAGCGATCTTGAGCGCCTGGCGGCGTTGCTCGACAGTGGTATTAACGATGCGGTGTATGCGGAAGTGGTGGGCCACGGTGAAGTGTGGTCGGCGCGCCTGATGTCTGCGGTACTTAATCAACAAGGGCTGCCAGCGGCCTGGCTTGATGCCCGTGAGTTTTTACGCGCTGAACGCGCTGCGCAACCGCAGGTTGATGAAGGGCTTTCTTACCCGTTGCTGCAACAGCTACTGGTACAACATCCGAGCAAACGTCTGGTGGTGACCGGGTTTATCAGCCGTAACAACGCCGGTGAAACGGTGTTGCTGGGGCGTAACGGTTCCGACTATTCCGCGACACAAATCGGTGCGCTGGCGGGTGTTTCTCGTGTAACCATCTGGAGCGACGTCGCCGGGGTATACAGTGCCGACCCGCGTAAAGTGAAAGATGCCTGCCTGCTGCCGTTGCTGCGTCTGGATGAGGCCAGCGAACTGGCGCGTCTGGCGGCTCCCGTTCTTCACGCCCGTACTTTACAGCCAGTTTCTGGCAGCGAAATCGACCTGCAGCTGCGCTGTAGCTACACGCCGGATCAAGGTTCCACGCGCATTGAACGCGTGCTGGCCTCCGGTACTGGTGCGCGTATTGTCACCAGCCACGATGATGTCTGTTTGATTGAGTTTCAGGTGCCCGCCAGTCAGGATTTCAAACTGGCGCATAAAGAGATCGACCAGATCCTGAAACGTGCCCAGGTGCGTCCACTGGCGGTTGGCGTGCATAACGATCGCCAGTTGCTGCAATTTTGCTACACCTCAGAAGTGGCCGACAGTGCGCTGAAAATCCTCGACGAAGCGGGATTACCTGGAGAACTGCGCCTGCGTCAGGGGCTGGCGCTGGTGGCGATGGTCGGGGCGGGTGTCACCCGTAACCCGCTGCATTGCCACCGCTTCTGGCAGCAACTGAAAGGCCAGCCGGTCGAGTTTACGTGGCAGTCCGATGACGGCATCAGTCTGGTGGCAGTACTGCGCACCGGCCCGACCGAAAGCCTGATTCAGGGGCTGCATCAGTCCGTCTTCCGCGCAGAAAAACGCATCGGCCTGGTATTGTTCGGCAAAGGCAATATCGGCTCTCGCTGGCTGGAACTGTTCGCCCGCGAGCAGAGCACGCTTTCGGCGCGTACTGGCTTTGAATTTGTGCTGGCAGGCGTGGTGGACAGCCGCCGCAGTCTGTTGAGTTATGACGGGCTGGACGCCAGCCGCGCGTTAGCCTTCTTCAACGATGAAGCGGTCGAGCAGGATGAAGAGTCGCTTTTCCTGTGGATGCGCGCCCATCCGTATGATGATTTAGTGGTGTTGGACGTTACCGCCAGCCAGCAGCTTGCTGATCAGTATCTCGATTTCGCCAGCCACGGTTTCCACGTCATCAGTGCCAACAAACTGGCGGGAGCAAGCGACAGCAATAAATATCGCCAGATCCACGACGCCTTCGAAAAAACCGGGCGTCACTGGCTATACAACGCCACCGTTGGTGCGGGCTTGCCGATCAACCATACCGTGCGCGATCTGATCGACAGCGGCGATACCATTTTGTCGATCAGTGGGATCTTCTCCGGCACGCTCTCCTGGCTGTTCCTGCAATTCGACGGTAGCGTGCCGTTTACCGAGCTGGTGGATCAGGCGTGGCAGCAGGGCTTAACCGAGCCTGATCCGCGTGACGACCTCTCCGGCAAAGACGTAATGCGCAAGCTGGTGATTCTGGCGCGTGAAGCGGGTTACAACATTGAACCGGACCAGGTACGTGTGGAATCGCTGGTGCCTGCTCATTGCGAAGGTGGCAGCATCGACCATTTCTTTGAAAATGGCGATGAACTTAACGAGCAGATGGTGCAACGGCTGGAAGCGGCCCGCGAAATGGGGCTGGTGCTGCGCTACGTGGCGCGTTTCGATGCCAACGGCAAAGCGCGTGTGGGCGTGGAGGCGGTGCGTGAAGACCATCCGCTGGCATCACTGCTGCCATGCGATAACGTCTTTGCCATCGAAAGCCGCTGGTACCGCGATAATCCGCTGGTGATCCGTGGGCCTGGCGCTGGGCGCGACGTCACCGCCGGGGCGATTCAGTCGGATATCAACCGGCTGGCACAGTTGTTGTAATTTCAGAAATTTAATAATGCCCGGTACTCATGTTTTCGGGTCTATGGTTTCTAATGAAATATATTGAATTATCATAGAATTAGGCCGGATGAAGCGTTTACAACGAATCCGGCAAGAAGCAATAAGTACATGGTTAGTTTATATTTGCAGTCCGGTTTGCTTTGCATATCGGATTTTCTTTTTCTTACCATCCTGAAGTTTTTTCATCTTCCCTGATTTTTCCTCACCATCATTGGTCATTTTTCGGTTGACGCCCTTCGGCTTTTCCTTCATCTTTACATCTGGACGTCTAAATGGATAGATGTGCACAACACAACATATAACTACAAGCGATTGATGAGGTAAGGTATGAGCTTTTTTCACGCCAGCCAGCGGGATGCCCTGAATCAGAGCCTGGCAGAAGTCCAGGGGCAGATTAACGTTTCGTTCGAGTTTTTCCCGCCGCGTACCAGTGAAATGGAGCAGACCCTGTGGAACTCCATCGATCGCCTTAGCAGCCTGAAACCGAAGTTTGTATCGGTGACCTATGGCGCGAACTCCGGCGAGCGCGACCGTACGCACAGCATTATTAAAGGCATTAAAGATCGCACTGGTCTGGAAGCGGCACCGCATCTTACTTGCATTGATGCGACGCCCGACGAGCTGCGCACCATTGCACGCGACTACTGGAATAACGGTATTTGTCATATCGTGGCACTGCGTGGCGATCTGCCGCCGGGAAGTGGTAAGCCAGAAATGTATGCTTCTGACCTGGTGACGCTGTTAAAAGAAGTGGCAGATTTCGATATATCCGTGGCGGCGTATCCGGAAGTTCACCCGGAAGCAAAAAGCGCTCAGGCGGATTTGCTTAATCTGAAACGCAAAGTGGATGCCGGAGCCAACCGCGCGATTACTCAGTTCTTCTTCGATGTCGAAAGCTACCTGCGTTTTCGTGACCGCTGTGTATCGGCGGGCATTGATGTGGAAATCATCCCGGGCATTTTGCCGGTATCTAACTTTAAACAGGCGAAGAAATTTGCCGACATGACCAACGTGCGTATTCCGGCGTGGATGGCGCAAATGTTTGACGGGCTGGATGACGATGCCGAAACCCGCAAACTGGTGGGCGCGAATATTGCCATGGATATGGTGAAGATTTTAAGCCGTGAAGGAGTGAAAGATTTCCACTTCTATACGCTTAACCGCGCTGAAATGAGTTACGCGATTTGCCATACGCTGGGTGTTCGACCTGGTTTATAAATAGTGTGGCTTTTGTGAAAATCACACAGTGATCACAAATTTTAAACAGAGCACAAAATGCTGCCTCGAAATGAGGGCGGGAAAATAAGGTTGTCAGCCTTGTTTTCTCCCTCATTACTTGAAGGATATGAAGCTAAAACCCTTTTTTATAAAGCATTTGTCCGAATTCGGACATAATCAAAAAAGCTTAATTACGATCAATTTGATCTACATCTCTTTAACCAACAATATGTAAGATCTCAACTATCGCATCCGTGGATTAATTCAATTATAACTTCTCTCTAACGCTGTGTATCGTAACGGTAACACTGTAGAGGGGAGCACATTGATGAGCACGTCAGACGATATCCATAACACCACAGCCACTGGCAAATGCCCGTTCCATCAGGGCGGTCACGACCAGAGCGCGGGGGCGGGCACAACCACTCGCGACTGGTGGCCAAATCAACTCCGTGTTGACCTGTTAAACCAACATTCTAATCGTTCTAACCCGCTGGGTGAGGACTTTGACTACCGCAAAGAATTCAGCAAATTAGATTACTACGGCCTGAAAAAAGATCTGAAAGCCCTGCTGACAGAATCTCAGCCGTGGTGGCCAGCCGACTGGGGCAGCTACGCCGGTCTGTTTATTCGTATGGCTTGGCACGGCGCAGGTACTTACCGTTCAATCGATGGACGCGGCGGCGCGGGTCGTGGTCAGCAACGTTTTGCACCGCTGAACTCCTGGCCGGATAACGTAAGCCTCGATAAAGCGCGTCGCCTGTTGTGGCCAATCAAACAGAAATATGGTCAGAAAATCTCCTGGGCCGACCTGTTTATCCTCGCAGGTAACGTGGCGCTGGAAAACTCCGGCTTCCGTACCTTCGGTTTTGGTGCCGGTCGTGAAGACGTCTGGGAACCGGATCTGGATGTTAACTGGGGTGATGAAAAAGCCTGGCTGACTCACCGTCATCCGGAAGCGCTGGCGAAAGCACCGCTGGGTGCAACCGAGATGGGCCTGATTTACGTTAACCCGGAAGGCCCGGATCACAGCGGCGAACCGCTTTCTGCGGCAGCAGCTATCCGCGCGACCTTCGGCAACATGGGCATGAACGACGAAGAAACCGTGGCGCTGATTGCGGGTGGTCATACGCTGGGTAAAACCCACGGTGCCGGTCCGACATCAAACGTAGGTCCTGATCCAGAAGCTGCACCGATTGAAGAACAAGGTTTAGGCTGGGCGAGCACTTACGGCAGCGGCGTTGGCGCAGATGCCATTACCTCTGGTCTGGAAGTAGTCTGGACCCAGACGCCGACCCAGTGGAGCAACTATTTCTTCGAGAATCTGTTCAAGTATGAGTGGGTACAGACCCGCAGTCCGGCTGGAGCAATCCAGTTCGAAGCGGTAGACGCACCGGAAATTATCCCGGATCCGTTCGATCCGTCGAAGAAACGTAAACCGACAATGCTGGTGACCGACCTGACGCTGCGTTTTGATCCTGAGTTCGAGAAGATCTCTCGTCGTTTCCTCAACGATCCGCAGGCGTTCAACGAAGCCTTTGCCCGTGCCTGGTTCAAACTGACGCACAGGGATATGGGGCCGAAATCTCGCTACATCGGGCCGGAAGTGCCGAAAGAAGATCTGATCTGGCAAGATCCGCTGCCGCAGCCGATCTACAACCCGACCGAGCAGGACATTATCGATCTGAAATTCGCGATTGCGGATTCTGGTCTGTCTGTTAGTGAGCTGGTATCGGTGGCCTGGGCATCTGCTTCTACCTTCCGTGGTGGCGACAAACGCGGTGGTGTCAACGGTGCGCGTCTGGCATTAATGCCGCAGCGCGACTGGGATGTGAACGCCGCAGCCGTTCGTGCTCTGCTTGTTCTGGAGAAAATCCAGAAAGAGTCTGGTAAAGCCTCGCTGGCGGATATCATCGTGCTGGCTGGTGTGGTTGGTGTTGAGAAAGCCGCAAGCGCCGCAGGTTTGAGCATTCATGTACCGTTTGCGCCGGGTCGCGTTGATGCGCGTCAGGATCAGACTGACATTGAGATGTTTGAGCTGCTGGAGCCAATTGCTGACGGTTTCCGTAACTATCGCGCTCGTCTGGACGTTTCCACCACCGAGTCACTGCTGATCGACAAAGCACAGCAACTGACGCTGACCGCGCCGGAAATGACTGCGCTGGTGGGCGGGATGCGTGTACTGGGTGCCAACTTCGATGGCAGCAAAAACGGCGTCTTCACTGACCGCGTTGGCGTATTGAGCAATGACTTCTTCGTGAACTTGCTGGATATGCGTTACGAGTGGAAAGCGACTGACGAATCGAAAGAGCTGTTCGAAGGACGTGACCGCGAAACCGGCGAAGTGAAATACACAGCCAGCCGTGCGGATCTGGTATTTGGTTCTAACTCTGTCCTGCGTGCAGTAGCGGAAGTTTACGCCAGCAGCGATGCCCACGAGAAGTTTGTTAAAGACTTCGTAGCGGCATGGGTGAAAGTGATGAACCTCGACCGTTTCGACCTGCTGTAATCTGACCTTCTTCAGCGACTGTCTTTCAGGCAGTCGCTGAAGTTTCTTTACCGGCGTATAGTGTCCACAGGAAAACTACACACTGGATCTCTCATGTCTGCCGCAGGAAAGAGCAACCCACTGGCAATCAGTGGCCTGGTTGTGCTCACACTTATCTGGAGTTATAGCTGGATTTTCATGAAGCAAGTCACCAGTTACATCGGTGCCTTCGACTTTACCGCCTTACGCTGCATTTTCGGCGCTCTCGTTTTATTCATCGTCCTTTTATTACGTGGTCGCGGAATGCGCCCGACGCCGTTTAAATACACCTTAGCCATTGCCCTGTTACAAACCTGCGGGATGGTTGGTCTGGCGCAGTGGGCGTTGGTCAGCGGAGGTGCGGGGAAGGTGGCGATCCTGAGCTATACCATGCCGTTCTGGGTGGTGATTTTCGCCGCGTTGTTTCTCGGTGAACGCCTGCGACGTGGGCAATATTTCGCGATTCTGATTGCCGCTTTCGGCTTATTTTTGGTGTTGCAGCCGTGGCAACTCGATTTCTCTTCGATGAAAAGTGCCATGCTGGCAATCCTCTCCGGTGTTAGTTGGGGGGCGAGCGCGATTGTTGCTAAACGCCTATACGCCCGTCATCCGCGCGTGGATTTATTATCGTTAACATCCTGGCAGATGCTGTATGCGGCGCTGGTGATGAGTGTGGTCGCTTTACTGGTGCCGCAACGTGAAATTGACTGGCAGCCCACCGTGTTCTGGGCGCTGGCCTACAGTGCGATTCTGGCGACGGCGCTAGCGTGGAGCTTATGGCTGTTTGTGCTGAAAAACTTGCCTGCCAGTATTGCCAGCTTAAGCACACTGGCCGTTCCCGTTTGTGGCGTACTCTTTTCCTGGTGGCTGCTCGGTGAGAATCCGGGGGCCGTTGAAGGTAGCGGTATTGTGCTGATTGTGCTGGCACTGGCGCTGGTGAGCCGTAAGAAAAAAGAAGCTGTCAGTGTAAAAAGCATCTGAATTTTTTCTTCATGTGGGGCGATCTCTTATTTAACAAAATAACGATAATGCCCCACCATCCGCCAGCTAAACAGCACATCTTCTTCCTGCGCGCCTGCGCCAATGTTATGTATCACCAGCGGCGTACCGTCGCGGGCGAAGCCATCTGACGCCACCCCAATATGCGCCAGCCCGTTATCTAATCGCCAGGAGACAATATCGCCCGCTTGATAGTCACCGGCATTTTTACTGATGGGGCGTGTTTTGTTGTGGCGGCTAAACCAGGTTTCCAGATTAGGCACCCGACGGTGATCGATGTTGCTGTCCGGGCGCTTTAACTTCCATTTTTGCGGGTACTCAGCAAAATTCTTCGCCATATCTTCGTGAACCAGTTTCTGCAAATCGACCTTCTGGCTGCGCAATGCGCGGATCACCACATCGGAACATACACCGCGTTCTTGCGGAACATCACCGCCAGGATAGGTAAGCTGCATATACGCCGGATCGTAAAATAGCGTGCTGCCAATTTGCTGTCTGGCACCGTCTGCGATGGCAAGGTTGGTATTGGCCTGGATTTGTACCACGGTTGGTGGAACGGCGGGAGATTTTAAGGAGTGGCTGGTAAATGCCGTTAGCAGGCTGAGCAGCGCCAGTGAAGCTTTCATCTGGTTCGTCCGTGAAAATAAGAGTCACAGATTCGACCTTCCGGGCTAACGATTGTTCTGTGGAGAAAATGTCCAGAAGCGGATAAAAAACTCCTGAACAACGTGGGAGTTTCAGATTACTGGCACAGAGTGCCGGATGCGGAGTGAACGCCTTATCCGGCCTACAAAAGCACGCAAATTCAATATATTGCAGAGATTGCGTAGGCCTGATAAGCGTAGCGCATCAGGCAATTTTGCGTTCAAACTCCCGGACAAGCCGGGAGTTTGGAGTAGGTTATTCCCACTCTTGCAGGAAACGCTGACCGTACTGGTCAGCTACCAGCAGTGCGGCGTAAACCTGATCTGGCGTCGCGCCGCCAGGCATGTTGTGGATGGTTTCACCTTCTGCACAAGATGCTTTTGCAACAATGCGCATTTTCGCCGGGACATCTTCTTTAATATCCAGTTGAGCGAGAGTTATTGGCAAACCTACCGCATGGCTAAGTGCAGCTACGGTTTCGATTTCCTCCACCGGCGCGTTTTCCAGTACCAGCTGCGTCAGCGTACCAAATGCCACTTTTTCACCGTGATAATAGTGATGCGCGTCCGGGATAGCGGTCAGGCCGTTATGCACCGCGTGAGCCGCCGCTTTCAAAACCAACGCCGCTCAAATAGGTGTTCGCTTCAATCACGCGCTCCAGCGCCGGGGTTACTACATGCTGTTCGGCGGCAAGCATCGCTTTTTCGCCTTCTTCCAGCAGGGTGTTGTAGCACAGTTCAGCCAGTGCCAGCGCCGCCTGGGTGCACTTGCCGCCCGCCATGGTGGTCGCGCCGCTACGAGAGCAAGCACGCGCTTCAAACCAGGTTGCCAGCGCATCGCCGATACCCGCTGCTAACAGACGTGCAGGTGCGCCCGCGACGATTTTGGTGTCGACAATGACCATATTCGGGTTATTTGGCAACAGCAGATAGCGGTCAAACTCACCCTCATCGGTGTAGATAACAGACAATGCGCTGCACGGTGCATCGGTAGAGGCGATAGTCGGTGCGATCGCTACCGGAACACCCATGAAATGTGCCAGTGCTTTGGCAGTATCGAGGGTTTTTCCGCCACCGATACCGAGAATTGCGCCACACTGCGCAGTCTCCGCGATGCCACGCAGACGGTCGATCTCATTTTGCGAACATTCACCGCCAAACGGCGTAATTTCTACTACCAGTCCAGCATCTTTAAAGCTTTTCTCGACAGTGGATTGAGCAAAACCTAAAACAAATTTGTCACCCACCACTAACCAGCGTTCTGCCAGCGGCTTCAGGTATTCGCCCAGACGATTAATCACATCAGCGCCCTGGATGTATTTACCCGGTGATTGAATAATGCGGTCCATAATTGCTCCTTTAGAGATGAGTAGTGCCAAATGCGGCATTCCAGTCGTGTTCGAACTTCTCTATAGCTGACTCTACTGCAGGGGTGTTGAGCATTTGTTGCGCTACATCTAAGGGCAGGGTGATGGATTCACATCCTGCCAGTAAACAGTCCAGCGCCTGACACGGCGTTTTAAAGCTGGCTGCCAGCACCATGCTTTCTGGCGCGTGCATTTCTAACAGCGTTTGCAGCTCCTGAACCGTACGAATGCCGTCCCCGCCCTGGGCATCTACGCGGTTAACATACGGAGCAACGTATTTTGCCCCTGCCAGTGCGGCTAATAACCCTTCTGCGGCGCTATATACAGCGGTGCCAAGTGTAGTAATACCCTCTTTTTTCAGTATTTTAATTGCTGCCAGACCTTCGGAAGTCACCGGGATTTTCACCACAATACCCGGAATAGCGTCGCGCAGGCGCTTCGCTTCTTCCACCATCCCCTGCGCGTCGCGGCTCATGGTCTGAGCAAACAGAATGCCCTCATCACCAATCGCTTTTTGCAGACGCGGCAGCACTTCCCAGATGGACTCCTTGCTGGCAGCGATAATGCTCGGGTTAGTTGTCACCCCGGCAATCGGGAATATGCGTGCCAGACGTTCGACTTCTGCGACGTTAGCGGTGTCCAGATACAGTTCCATGATGTTTCCTTTTACAGTTCCAGTTCATGTTGCAGCAGGCTGGCGATAGCGTCGGCAGAGGCGGCGTTAACCAGCGCGTTACGGAATTCTTCGTGCATGATGCGGCGAGCGAGGCGCGAGAAAATGCGCATGTGCTGATCGCCCGCAGCGTGTTTGTTCAGGGTTAACATAATGATGAATTGCGCTTCATCATCGCCCCAGCGCACCGGCGCTTGCAGACGCGCCACGCTGATGGTGGATTGCTCAATGTGTTCTGATTTGCTGTGTGGAATGGCAAAACTAAAGCCCAGACCGGTAGAGAAAACGGCCTCGCGCGCCCATAAGTCGGCTTCCAGTTTACGCGGATAGCGGCAGCGGCCCGCCAGCAGCAGGTTATCGGTCATGCCTTTGAGCACTTCTTCTTTGCTGCGCCAGTCACTTTCCAGCGTGATGCACTCGGCGGTGACCAGCGGTGCGTCCTGTTGGGTCATGCGGAATTGCGCCAGCAGGTGTTCCACTTCCAGCGAAGTACGGCAGGCCATTGCCTGGTTGAGCAACTTGCGGCACTCACGGCTATCAAGTTGCGCCATCCGCGCTTTCGCCGCCGGAATTGATGGTGCGCTCATGCTGAGTTCATCCAGCCCTAAGCCGACCAGCAACGGCAGCACGGAACCTTTCGCTCCCAGCTCACCGCACAGACCAATCCATTTACCCTGGCGATGCACCGCCTGCACGGCGTAATCGAGCGCCCGCAAGAATGCCGGATTCAGGCTGTTGTAGTGACGAGTAACCTTAGCGTTATCGCGATCCACTGCCAGCAGATATTGCGTCAGGTCATTACTACCAATACTAAAGAAATCAATCTCTTCGCAGCATTGATCGATGATGAACATCACCGACGGCACTTCCAGCATAATGCCGAGCTGGATCTTCTCATCAAACGGAATGTGTTCGTTACGTAGTTGCTGTTTGGCTTCTGCCAGTTTTTCTTTCACCCATAAGATCTCTTCCATTGAGGAGATCATCGGGATCATGATTTTCAGGCTGCCGTGAGCGGAGGCGCGCAGGATCGAGCGTAGTTGTGTGGTAAATAACGACGCGTATTCTTCATAAATACGCACGGCGCGATAACCGAGGAACGGGTTTGCCTCTGCGGGAATGTTTAGATAATCAACGGGTTTGTCGCCGCCAATGTCCATAGTGCGCACAATAATGCTGCGTCCGTTGGCAGACTCCAGCGCCTGACAAAAAATGTTGTACAGCTCGCTTTCGCCCGGTGCACTGGTGCGATCCATATAGAGCATTTCAGTGCGGAACAAACCAACGCCTTCCGCACCATTGCCGAATGCGGCCTGCGCTTCCACGGAGTGAGCGATGTTAGCGGCAATTTCAATGCGGATACCGTCAGCGGTACGGGCTTGTTGGGTCAGCCAGACACGCTGTTGCTCACGCAGGGCGTCCTGTACGCGGGCTTCTTGCTGATAATAACGAGCTACGGCTTCTCCTGGCTCAACCACAATCGCCCCGGCGTTGCCGTCGATATAAATCGTTTGATGCTGCCACGGAGTGAGGGCATCAATATCCACACCAACCAGCGTCGGAATGTTGAACGAACGGGCAAGGATCACCGTATGTGAGGTGGTGCCGCCGCTTTTCAGTAACAATCCTTTGAGGTGATTTTTATCCAGTTCGAGGAACTGGCTGGGGGTCAGTTCATCAGCCATACAAATGGCGGACTGCGTCAGTTTGCCCGGTGCCGGGAAGCGTTGCTCACCGTAGATTTGCTGGAGTAACTGGAAGCAGACGTCGCGTACGTCCAGGGCACGTTCTTGCAGGTATCTGCTGCTGGAACGGGCGAACTCTTCGCAAAAGTGATTCGCACTGGCGACAATCGCTTCGGCGCAGCTTAATCCGGCGCTGACTCCTGCCAGTAAATGTTCGTGCAGGGAAGTATCGCCAGCCAGGGATCGGTGCGCTTCCAGAATCGCGCTGGTAGCACCGTCGCTATCCAGCAGACGAAACTCAATGTTTTTCAGTACCAGCGTCAGGCCGTTTTCCAGTGCGGATTGCTCGGCGTCAACGTCTTTGGCTGCGGGAAGATTACTCAGCGCATTGAGATCTAAAGAAGAGATCGGCGTCAGAATGCCGCCTGCACTACCGCTGCACACGGTGCGGACGCGGATAATTTGCGGATTCAGATTGGTCAGTGAAACCGGCAGTGGTTCCAGTTCGTCAGATTTAACTTCCGCCAGCGGCGCATCGCAGTGGGGGAATTCATCGCGCAGCCATTGGCTTAAACGCTGGTGCCCTTCCTGTTCGTCGGCCCCGGAAATCAGTAGCTGGCAGTTATCACCCACCAGCGTATCGGTGCCAATCAGCGCCAGAGCGCTTTTGGCGTTGCCTTTACGGTCAGTACGCAGGTTATGCCACTCAATTTGAGATGAAAAAGTATTACACAGCGTTTCAACGTGGCTTGCCGGACGCGCATGTACGCCGTTAGGTAGCTCACAAATAAATTCCACAATCAGGGCCATTGCCTTTCTCCCGGTACGGTTTTCTGTTTACAGGATAAGAGCGCACGGTAACGGCCTGCCATGTGACAAATCTGCCAAAAGCTGGACAAATGTAATGTAACCGTCAATTTGCGACGCGTCTCACAAGACGCCGTTTTGCGGCATGCTTCCGGATTATCGCAAGTTATGAGGCGGATCGCATTTTTGTACTGATATTACAAAAGTCCAGTAAATGGCCTTTTTATCCACTGTTTGCTCCGCCTGCGATTGCCTATTGTTTCCTCCATCAAAAATATGGACATGGGCTTTTGCAAGCCCGGGAGCAGCTTATGAATGAGTTGGTGCAGATCCTGAAAAATACCCGTCAGCATTTAATGACGGGCGTTTCACACATGATTCCCTTCGTGGTATCGGGCGGTATTTTGCTGGCGGTTTCCGTCATGTTGTATGGCAAAGGCGCAGTGCCGGATGCCGTAGCCGATCCGAATTTGAAAAAACTGTTTGATATTGGCGTTGCAGGTTTGACGCTGATGGTGCCTTTCCTCGCCGCTTACATTGGTTACTCCATTGCAGAGCGTTCTGCGCTGGCTCCGTGCGCTATCGGTGCCTGGGTTGGTAACAGCTTTGGTGCGGGCTTCTTTGGTGCGCTGATCGCCGGGATTATCGGCGGCATCGTGGTGCATTACCTGAAGAAAATTCCGGTGCATAAAGTTCTGCGCTCGGTGATGCCCATCTTCATTATTCCTATCATCGGCACACTGATTACCGCAGGCATCATGATGTGGGGCTTGGGCGAGCCTGTAGGGGCGTTGACCAACAGCCTGACTCAGTGGCTTCAGGGGATGCAGCAGGGCAGCATTGTTATGCTGGCGGTGATCATGGGGCTGATGCTGGCGTTCGATATGGGCGGTCCGGTTAACAAAGTGGCCTATGCCTTCATGCTGATTTGCGTTGCTCAGGGTGTTTATACCGTGGTGGCCATTGCTGCCGTGGGTATTTGTATCCCGCCGCTGGGGATGGGGCTGGCGACGCTGATTGGTCGTAAAAATTTCTCCGCAGAAGAGCGCGAAACCGGCAAAGCGGCACTGGTGATGGGCTGTGTTGGCGTTACTGAAGGGGCGATTCCTTTCGCCGCTGCCGATCCGCTGCGTGTCATTCCTTCCATTATGGTCGGTTCAGTTTGTGGTGCAGTAACTGCGGCGCTGGTCGGTGCGCAGTGCTATGCAGGCTGGGGTGGTCTGATTGTGCTGCCGGTGGTTGAAGGTAAGTTGGGTTATATCGCAGCAGTGGCTGTCGGAGCAGTGGTGACGGCTGTTTGTGTGAACGTGCTGAAAAGTCTGGCGCGTAAAAATGGGTCTTCGACTGATGAAAAAGAAGACGACCTGGATTTGGATTTTGAAATTAATTAATTGAGGAACGAGCCATGACGAAAATTATTGCAGTAACCGCATGTCCTTCAGGTGTTGCCCATACCTATATGGTAGCAGAGGCGCTGGAAAGTGCCGCGAAAGCGAAAGGCTGGGAAGTGAAAGTAGAAACCCAGGGGTCAATTGGTCTGGAAAATGAACTGACTGCGGAAGACGTGGCGAGCGCTGATATGGTGATTCTGACCAAAGATATCGGCATCAAGTTTGAAGAGCGTTTTGCTGGCAAGACCATCGTGCGCGTCAACATCAGCGATGCAGTAAAACGTGCTGACGCCATTATGAGCAAAATTGAAGCTCACCTGGCGCAAACCGCTTAAGTTCTTCTCCCGCTCGCAAGGGCGGGTTCGCTTTCTCACAGGAGTTCCTCATGACGAATCGTATCTCTCGCCTCAAAACTGCACTGTTTGCCAATACCCGTGAAATCTCGCTGGAGCGGGCGCTGCTTTATACCGCCAGCCATCGGCAAACCGAAGGCGAACCGGTGATATTGCGCCGGGCGAAAGCAACAGCGTATATCCTTGAACATGTTGAAATTTCGATTCGTGATGAAGAACTGATTGCCGGTAACCGCACCGTAAAACCGCGCGCCGGGATTATGTCGCCGGAAATGGACCCTTACTGGCTGCTGAAAGAGCTGGATCAATTCCCGACGCGTCCGCAGGACCGCTTTGCTATCAGCGAAGAAGATAAACGTATCTACCGTGAAGAGTTGTTCCCGTACTGGGAAAAACGTTCGATGAAAGATTTCATCAACGGGCAGATGACAGATGAAGTAAAAGCCGCGACCAACACGCAGATTTTCAGCATCAACCAGACGGATAAAGGCCAGGGGCACATTATTATTGATTACCCACGCCTGTTGAATCACGGTCTGGGTGAGCTGGTGGCACAGATGCAGCAACATTGTCAGCAACAGCCGGAGAATCACTTTTATCAGGCCGCGTTGTTACTGCTGGAAGCCTCGCAGAAACACATTTTGCGTTACGCCGAACTGGCGGAAACGATGGCGGCAAACTGCACAGATGCCCAGCGTCGCGAAGAGCTGCTGACTATTGCGGAGATCTCCCGCCATAACGCGCAACATAAGCCGCAGACGTTCTGGCAGGCGTGCCAGTTATTCTGGTACATGAACATCATTCTGCAATACGAATCCAACGCCAGTTCGCTGTCTTTAGGGCGCTTCGACCAGTATATGTTGCCGTTCTATCAGGCATCTTTAACCCAGGGCGAAGATCCGGCGTTCCTGAAAGAACTGCTCGAATCTTTATGGGTGAAATGCAACGACATCGTGCTGTTGCGCTCCACCAGTAGCGCGCGTTATTTCGCCGGTTTCCCGACCGGCTATACCGCACTGCTCGGCGGGTTAACCGAGAACGGACGTAGCGCGGTGAACGTGCTTTCGTTCCTTTGCCTTGACGCCTATCAAAGCGTGCAATTACCGCAACCGAACCTCGGCGTGCGCACTAACGCCTTGATCGACACGCCGTTCCTGATGAAAACCGCCGAAACCATTCGCCTCGGCACCGGTATTCCGCAAATCTTTAACGATGAAGTGGTGGTGCCAGCGTTCCTCAACCGTGGCGTTTCGCTGGAAGATGCGCGCGACTATTCCGTAGTGGGCTGTGTGGAATTATCTATTCCCGGCAGAACCTACGGCTTGCATGACATCGCGATGTTTAATCTGCTGAAAGTGATGGAAATCTGCCTGCATGAAAATGAAGGCAATGCTGCGCTGACTTATGAAGGTTTACTGGAGCAGATCCGCGCCAAGATCAGCCACTACATCACCCTGATGGTTGAGGGCAGCAATATTTGTGATATCGGCCATCGCGACTGGGCACCTGTACCGCTGCTCTCGTCTTTTATCAGCGATTGTCTGGAAAAAGGTCGCGATATTACCGATGGCGGCGCGCGTTATAACTTCTCCGGCGTACAGGGAATTGGTATCGCCAACCTGAGCGATTCTCTCCATGCGTTGAAAGGGATGGTTTTTGAGCAACAGCGTTTAAGTTTTGACGAATTGCTGTCGGTATTAAAAGCCAACTTTGCAACGCCAGAAGGCGAAAAAGTCCGCGCTCGCTTAATTAACCGCTTTGAGAAATACGGTAACGATATCGACGAGGTGGATAACATTAGCGCCGAACTGTTGCGCCACTACTGCAAAGAAGTGGAAAAATACCAGAACCCGCGCGGCGGTTACTTCACGCCGGGATCGTATACCGTTTCTGCTCACGTTCCGTTGGGATCGGTGGTTGGCGCGACGCCAGACGGTCGTTTTGCCGGGGAACAACTGGCAGACGGCGGCTTGTCACCTATGCTGGGTCAGGACGCACAAGGGCCAACGGCGGTACTGAAGTCAGTCAGTAAGCTCGATAATACGCTGCTGTCTAACGGTACGTTGCTGAACGTGAAATTCACTCCGGCGACCCTGGAAGGTGAAGCGGGATTACGCAAACTGGCCGACTTCTTACGGGTGTTTACCCAGCTTAAGTTGCAGCATATTCAGTTTAACGTGGTGAACGCCGACACGTTGCGGGAAGCGCAACAGCGCCCACAAGATTATGCCGGGCTGGTGGTGCGCGTTGCTGGATACAGCGCCTTCTTTGTCGAACTGTCGAAGGAGATCCAGGATGACATCATCCGCCGGACAGCGCATCAGCTGTAACGTTGTGGAAACGCGCCGCGATGATGTGGCGCGCATTTTCAACATTCAGCGTTATTCACTGAATGACGGCGAGGGCATTCGTACGGTGGTCTTTTTTAAAGGCTGTCCGCATCTTTGCCCGTGGTGTGCTAATCCGGAGTCGATCTCCGGCAAAATCCAGACGGTACGCAGAGAGGCGAAATGTCTGCACTGTGCGAAATGTTTGCGTGATGCGGATGAATGCCCCTCCGGGGCGTTTGAACGGATTGGTCGCGATATCAGCCTTGACGCTCTGGAACGGGAAGTGATGAAAGATGACATTTTCTTTCGCACGTCCGGCGGCGGCGTCACGCTTTCTGGCGGCGAAGTGTTAATGCAGGCGGAGTTTGCTACCCGTTTTTTACAGCGACTGCGGCTGTGGGGTGTCTCATGCGCCATTGAAACTGCCGGAGACGCGCCAGCAAGCAAGCTGTTACCGCTGGCGAAATTGTGCGATGAAGTGCTGTTCGATTTAAAAATTATGGACGCGACTCAGGCGCGGGATGTGGTGAAGATGAACCTGCCACGCGTGCTGGAGAATCTGCGTTTGCTGGTGAGTGAGGGTGTCAACGTGATCCCGCGTTTACCGTTGATCCCTGGTTTCACGCTCAGCCGGGAGAATATGCAGCAGGCGCTGGATGTACTGATCCCGCTGAAAATCAGGCAGATCCATCTGTTACCGTTTCATCAGTACGGCGAACCGAAATACCGCCTGCTGGGGAAAACATGGTCGATGAAAGAGGTGCCTGCGCCGTCGTCAGCCGATGTGACAACGATGCGCGAAATGGCAGAACGGGCCGGATTTCAGGTTACCGTGGGAGGTTAAAATGGCATACCTGGTGGCAGTAACCGCCTGCGTAAGCGGCGTGGCGCATACTTATATGGCGGCGGAACGGCTGGAAAAGTTGTGCCAGTTAGAGAAGTGGGGCGTCAGCATTGAAACTCAGGGCGCGCTGGGAACGGAGAATCGTTTAGCGGACGAGGATATCCGTCGGGCGGATGTTGCTCTGTTGATTACGGATATCGAGCTTGCCGGTGCCGAGCGATTTGAACATTGCCGCTATGTGCAATGCAGCATCTACGCATTCCTGCGTGAGCCGCAGCGGGTAATGAGCGCGGTGCGCAAAGTGCTTTCTGCGCCGCAGCAAACCCATCTTATTCTGGAGTAGTCGGTTTTTCTGTCAGTTGGCTGTGGTACTGCCGGCGATATTCCGACGGCGAGTGTTCGGTGTTTTTACGAAACAGACGGCAGAAGTAGTTGCTGTCGACAAAGCCGCAGGCGTGCGCCACTTCTTTTACCTTCAGGTCATAGCCTTTCAATAACGTCTTAGCGTGCTCCAGTCGCGTGTGATTCAGGTATTCGTTAAAACCAATGGCCCCCGTTTTTTGAAACAGGTGCGAGAGATAGTTTGGTGAAATATAGAATGCCTGTGCGACAGATTCGCGGGTAAGCGCGGAGGCATAGCGTTCGTCGATATAATCGCGAATAGCTTCAAATAGTGCCTGGCTGCGTGAGGCGGTCTGGATTTGGCTGCCGCGCAAATCGCGGCAGTGGCTAAGCAGGCTGGCTACGATAAGCCTTGCCGTTTGCTGCTCCTGCGGCTGCATTTGCATTTCATTGAGCGTTTGTAGCAGAAAAGAACCTATGCGTGGGCCGCGTCGGGCGACGTGTTGCTTCGCCAGATTTTGATATTGTTTGCCATCCCATTGCACGACGCTGAAGCCGAGTTGCTGTTTGCCAAACAGCACGCTAAAGGTGGTAGCGGGTGTTTTCCATTGTGGGAAATTCCAGCCACCAGCGGCAACGTACAGCACATCGCCGGGAACTAACGTTGCTCCAGCGCCGGTATCAACAAACTCACCTTCCAGCACAATTTCCAGCCGTGGAAAATCGACCTGATACGCAAGATCGGGCACCGGGCCGTTACTGCTGGCAAAGTAAATCTGGCGCAGGGACAGCGGGCCGTTGATCAGGCGGGAGAGCAAATAGCTGACGTCGTGATACATGTTATTCCCTTAGGTATGTAGACGGGAAAACAGTAACTGGCATTATTAAAAAAGGCCACCTGAAAAGTGTGGCCTGAGGGGAGTTCGATGTAAACATTGCGGCAGTATCGCATCCGGCAAATAGCGCCAGACGCTATACAAAGGTCATCTACTGATTACCCACCTGATCGCCATACGGCAGAGTGTCGTAATCGATCAGCGCGTTTTTCTTGTACGGGTTACCAATCCAGCGGGTAGTTTCTTTGAACTGCGGATTCACCACTGAACGGGTTGGATCGTAACCGTCGTAAGATAAGCCCGCCAAATCTGACCAGGTGTGGATCAGTTCCGCCAGGCTGTATTTACGATCGACATCCTGTGAGAAATCACGGGGATGAGTCGCTTGCCATTTTTCCGACGTCCACAGCAGGAACGGAATGGTGTACATGTGGCGCGTCGGGTTGTCTTCGTTACGCCCCTGAGTTTTGTGCGGCGGCGTGTCGTAAACCTCTTCACCGTGGTCAGAGAAGTAAACCAGGAATCCGTTCGGGTCTGCCGCTTTAAAGTCTTTAATCAGGCTGGCAACCACATGATCGTTATACAGGTTAGCGTTGTCATAATCGTTATATGATTCCAGCTCTTCTGCGCTTAATCCTGGAGGAACATGATCGGTATTGCCATCAAACTTGCCCTGATTTTCCGGGTAGCGGTATTTGTATTTGATATGCGTACCCAGCAGATGAACGATGATCAGTTTCTTCGGCGCAGGGTCATTCAGCACATCCTGGAACGGCTTCAGCACGTTGGTGTCGTATTCACGCGCACTCTGCGTACGTTGCTGGTTCATGTAGTACTGCTTGTCGGTCTGGCGCGAAAATACCGTCAGCATGGTATTGCGGGCGGTCATCGTCTGCTGGTTGGTGATCCAGAAGGTTTTATAACCCGCCTGTTTCATCATGTTCATCAGCGACGGCTGCGTCAGATACAG
Organism: Shigella sp. SIG3; assembly: GCF_053555855.1. Taxonomy (NCBI): domain Bacteria; kingdom Pseudomonadati; phylum Pseudomonadota; class Gammaproteobacteria; order Enterobacterales; family Enterobacteriaceae; genus Shigella; species Shigella sp. SIG3. The sequence goes on along the minus strand of NZ_JBQZXE010000019.1, from coordinate 8,745 downwards.
ATCCGGGTTCTTTTCATTGGCAAAGGTCAGCGCCTGTTGCAGGATTTCAATGGTGTACGGACGAGACGTAACTACGTTATTAAACACGGTCAGATTCGGATCGGTTTTATGCAGCGCATCCAGCTCCGGCGTGGTTTCACGCGGATAACCGTACAGACTCATGCGTCCGCGCTGGGTCGACTCGCCAATCACCAGCACTAAAGTGCGCGGTTCGTTACCCGATTCATCTTTGAAATTAGCCAGTGGCGGCAAGGCATTATTTTCATTCAGTAACTTTGTTAGCGAGTTTAGTTGCTGACGATACTGATAATAGCCGGTCAGGAATTGCCACGGTGCGGCAGGCTCCATACGCGAGGCTAGGTTATCCAACGTTTTCTCAAACGGCTTGTTTTTGATAAACGTATTCATGGCGATCGGATGCAGAATCAAGCCATAAAGCAGGGCAAAAGAGACAACATAACGCCACGGCTTTGGAATATAGACCGGGCGCAGGCGTGTCCACAGCAGAACTGCCACCGCCGTATAGGCCAGCGCGATAAGCACAATTTTCAGGCTGAAATACTGGCTTAAATACTCGCTGGCTTCGTTGGTGTTGGTTTCGAACATCACAAACAGAACGCTCTGCGAGAACTCCTGCCCGTAGATGACGTAGTAGCACAGCGCCGCCAGAGAGGCCGTCCATAGCACCACGCCGATCACTGCGGCAATAATTTTAATCCGCTTCGGAAAGAGGAATACCGGGATCAACCACAGCGAGCTGAATAACAGCGAGTCGCGAATGCCGTTGGTGCCACTATAACCACTGATGTAAATAATGGCCTGTAGCAGAGTAGAGAAAAACCAAAAGTAGAGCAGTGCCCAACCCAGGGCTTTCCAGCTAGAAAGGGGTTTAGCCTGGACTTCTGTGGAATGCATAGTAAGAACCTGTCTTGAAAAAAATATCGCCGAATGTAACGACAATTCCTTAAGGATATCTGAAGGTATATTCAGAATTTGAATAAAATGCAGACAGAAATATATTGAAAACGAGGGTGTTAGAACAGAAGTATTTCAGAAAACCCTCGCGCAAAAGCACGAGGGTTTGCAGAAGAGGAAGATTAGCCGGTATTACGCATACCTGCCGCAATCCCGGCAATAGTGACCATTAACGCTTGTTCGACGCGAGGATCCGGTTCCTGGCCTTCTTTTTCTGCCTGGCGGGAGCGGTGCAGCAACTCGGCCTGCAATACGTTCAGCGGGTCGGTGTAAATATTCCGTAGCTGAATAGACTCTGCAATCCACGGCAGATCGGCCATCAGATGGGAATCGTTGGCAATCGCCAGCACCACTTTGATGTCTTCTTCTTGCAGGTTGCGTAACTCTTTACCTAACGGCCACAGTGCTTTGTCTACCAGACGTTGATCATAGTATTCCGCCAACCACAGGTCTGCTTTGGCGAAGACCATCTCCAGCATGCCGAGACGCGTCGAGAAGAATGGCCAATCGCGGCACATGGCTTCCAGCTCGCTCTGTTTGCCATCTTCGACCACTTTTTGCAGCGCCGTACCTGCACCCAGCCAGGCGGGGAGCATCAGGCGGTTTTGCGTCCAGGCAAAAATCCACGGTATGGCGCGCAGCGACTCGACGCCGCCGGTTGGGCGACGTTTCGCCGGACGTGAACCCAACGGCAGTTTGCCCAATTCTTGTTCCGGCGTAGCGGAGCGGAAGTAAGGCACAAAATCTTTGTTTTCACGTACGTAGCCACGGTAGAGATCGCAGGAGATGACTGACAGTTCATCCATAATGCGACGCCAGCTCTCTTTCGGCTCAGGTGGTGGCAGCAGGTTGGCTTCCAGAATCGCCCCGGTGTAAAGCGACAGGCTGCTGACGGTGATTTCTGGCAGACCATATTTAAAGCGGATCATCTCGCCCTGTTCAGTCACGCGCAGGCCACCTTTCAGGCTTCCTGGCGGTTGTGACAGCAGCGCCGCATGGGCAGGTGCGCCGCCGCGACCAATGGAACCGCCGCGACCGTGGAACAACGTCAGCTCAATACCCGCTTTTTCGCAGGTTTTGATTAATGCATCCTGTGCCTGATATTGCGCCCAGGAAGCTGCCATCACGCCCGCATCTTTTGCTGAGTCGGAATAGCCAATCATCACCATCTGTTTGCCCTGAATCAGGCCGCGATACCAGTCGATATTGAGCAGCTGGGTCATGACATCGTTGGCGTTGTTCAGGTCATCGAGGGTTTCAAACAGCGGAGCAACCGGCATCGCAAACCCGATACCCGCTTCTTTCAGCAGCAGGTGGACAGCCAGTACGTCGGACGGCGTTTTCGCCATCGAGATCACGTAGGCGGCAATGGAGCCTTGCGGCGCTTCGGCAATCACCTGGCAGGTATCGAGCACTTCGCGCGTTTCGGCGCTTGGTTGCCAGTTGCGCGGCAGAAGCGGACGTTTGGAGTTCAGTTCGCGGATCAGGAACGCCTGTTTGTCGGCCTCTGACCAGCTTTCGTAGTCGCCGATACCGAGGTAGCGGGTCAGCTCGCCCAGCGCTTCGGTATGGCGGGTGCTCTCCTGACGGATATCAATACGGACCAGCGGTACGCCGAAACATTTCACGCGGCGCAGGGTGTCGAGCAGATCGCCGTTGGCGATAATACCCATGCCACACGCCTGAAGTGACTGGTAGCAAGCGTAGAGCGGTTCCCACAGTTCTTCGTTTTGTGTCAGCAGCCCTTCTGGTTTTGGCAGTTCTTCGCCTTTCAGGCGCGCTTCCAGCCATGCCTGTGTCGCCATCAGGCGAGAACGCAGGTTTTTCATCAGATAGCGATACGGTTCTGCGGCACCTTCTTCGCCAACCAGCGCCAGCAGTTCAGGGGTCGCTTCAACCATCGACAGTTCAGAAACCAGAACCTGAATATCTTTCAGGAACAGATCGGTGGCTTTCCAGCGGCTGAGCAGCAGGACGTGGCGGGTGATATCGGCAGTGACGTTCGGGTTGCCGTCGCGGTCACCGCCCATCCACGAGGTAAAACGTACCGGAACAAATTCGACGGGCAGTTTGTAGTCGAGATTCTCTTCCAGTTGTTCGTTCAGTTCGCGCAGGTAATTCGGTACGCCTTGCCACAGGCTGTTTTCTACTACGGCAAAGCCCCATTTGGCTTCATCTACCGGGCTTGGACGCAGCTTACGGATTTCATCGGTATGCCATGACTGGGCGATCAACTGGTGCAGGCGACGCATCAGCTGGTTGTGTTCGTAGTCAGCGATATCTTTGTTATCGAGCTGTTTTAAACAGGCGTTCACTTCCACCATTTTGTGGATCAGTGTACGACGGGTAATTTCGGTTGGGTGAGCCGTGAGGACCAGTTCCAGCGACAGCGATTCCACTGCTTTTTTGATGGTGTCTTCGCTCAGTTCCGGCTGGTTTTTCAGTTTACGCAGGGTGCGGGCGATCACTTCCGGGTTGCTGGCAGCTTCGCCTTTCGGCGAAATGCTGTGGTATTGCTCGGCGGTGTTGGCCAGGTTCAGGAACTGACTAAACGCACGCGCAACGGGCAGCAGCTCGTCGTTCGACAAATTTTGTAAGGTGGTGAGCAACTCCTGGCGGTTAGCATCATTGCCAGCGCGTGAAGATTTCGACAACTTACGGATAGTTTCTACGCGTTCAAGAATGTGTTCTCCCAACGCATCCTTGATGGTTTCTCCCAGCACTTTGCCGAGCATACTGACATTACTACGCAATGCGGAATATTGTTCGTTCATATTACCCCAGACACCCCATCTTATCGTTTGATAGCCCTGTATCCTTCACGTCGCATTGGCGCGAATATGCTCGGGCTTTGCTTTTCGTCGTCTTTTATAAAGCCACGTAAAAGCGGTGACGTCAAATGCTGCGAAATCGCTTCAGCAAACGAATAAATAGCAGGAATTTACGCCATTAAATTCACGACGCTTTAAATAAGCGTAACTTATGGAAATGTTAAAAAATCGCCATACATAACACCAAAGGTGTAGGTCGGATAAGATGCGCAAGCATCGCATCCGACATTATTGCGGCACCGGAGTTTGGCAACGGTGCCGGATGCGGCGCGAGCGCCTTATCCGGCCTACGTTTTAATGCCAGCAAAAATGGTGAATTACCTGGATAATCAACTCACGGGTGGGTTTAATAAACCGCGTCTCCAGATATTCATCAGGCTGATGAGCTTGATTGATGGAACCCGGACCGAGCACCAGCGTCGGGCATAACGTTTGAATAAACGGCGCTTCGGTACAGTAATTCACCACTTCGGTTTTTGCTCCGAGCAATTTCTCAACCACTTCAACCAGTTGATGATTCGGTGGGCATTCATAGCCAGGGATCGGCGGATGCAGCTCGTCGACCGTCAGACGACCCGGCCAGCGTTCGCTCACCGGAGCCAATGCATCGTTGAGCAAACCATTAAGTTCATTGAGTGTCATGCCAGGCTGCGGACGAATATCCATATGCAACTCACAGCAAGCGCAAATACGGTTAGAAGCGTCGCCACCGTGAATATGCCCGAGGTTGAGCGTAGGGTATGGCACGGTAAATGCTTCGTAGTGATAACGTTCTTTCAGGTTATCGCGCAATTGCAAAATATGCCCGATGGCGTCGTGCATTAGTTCGATAGCGTTAACTCCGCGTGCTGGATCGCTGGAGTGCCCCGACTGGCCCTGAATACGGATGGCGTTAGAGATATGACCTTTATGTGCGCGTACCGGTTGTAGTGACGTCGGTTCGCCAATGATGGCGCAATCCGGGCGCAGGGCGGTAGTTTCGGCAAAATAACGCGCTCCGGCCATACTGGTTTCTTCATCAGCAGTCGCCAGAATGTAGAGCGGTTTTTTCAGTTTCGTGACGTCGACATCGCGTAGCGCATCAAGGATAAACGCAAAAAAGCCTTTCATGTCGGCGGTGCCTAAGCCGTAAAGCTTGCCGTCATGCTCCGTCAGTGTAAACGGATCGCGCGTCCAGCGACCGTCATCAAATGGCACCGTATCGGTATGCCCCGCCAGCAACAAGCCGCCAGCCCCCTGTCCGTAACTGGCCAGCATATTAAATTTGTTGCGAGTTCCTGGAACAGGCTGCACTTCCACATTGAAGCCCAAATCTTTAAACCAGTCCGCCAGCAGAGTGATTAAATCTGCATTGCTTTGATCGAGTGCCTCTTCCGTAGCGCTTATTGAAGGTGTGGCAATCAGAGCGCGGTAAATCTCGATAAATGGCGGTAATTTGTTTTTCATTGTTGACACACCTCTGGTCATGATAGTATCAATATTCATGCAGTATTTATGAATAAAAATACACTAACGTTGAGCGTAATAAAACCCACCAGCCGTAAGGTGAATGTTTTACGTTTAACCTGGCAACCAGACATAAGAAGGTGAATAGCCCCGATGTTGAATACGCTGATTGTGGGTGCCAGCGGCTACGCTGGCGCAGAGCTAGTGACCTATGTAAATCGCCATCCGCATATGAACATAACCGCTTTGACTGTTTCAGCGCAAAGCAATGATGCGGGAAAGTTAATCTCCGATTTGCATCCGCAGCTAAAAGGCATCGTTGAGCTGCCGTTGCAGCCGATGTCGGATATCAGCGAGTTTAGCCCAGGGGTGGACGTAGTGTTTCTCGCCACCGCCCATGAAGTTAGCCACGATTTAGCGCCGCAGTTTCTTGAAGCGGGCTGCGTGGTGTTCGACCTTTCCGGCGCGTTTCGTGTTAACGACGCCACCTTCTATGAAAAATATTACGGCTTTACCCATCAATACCCGGAACTGCTGGAACAGGCAGCCTACGGTCTGGCGGAGTGGTGCGGTAATAAATTAAAAGAAGCGAATTTGATTGCGGTGCCAGGCTGTTATCCGACGGCGGCACAGCTGGCGCTGAAACCGTTGATTGATGCCGATCTTCTTGACCTCAATCAGTGGCCGGTGATCAACGCCACCAGCGGCGTGAGCGGTGCAGGACGTAAGGCAGCGATTTCAAATAGTTTTTGTGAAGTTAGCCTGCAACCGTATGGCGTCTTTACTCATCGCCATCAACCAGAGATCGCCACACACCTCGGTGCTGACGTTATCTTCACCCCACATCTGGGCAATTTCCCGCGCGGCATTCTCGAAACCATTACCTGCCGCCTGAAATCGGGTGTGACCCAGGCGCAAGTCGCGCAAGCGTTACAGCAGGCGTATGCCCATAAACCGCTGGTGCGGCTGTATGACAAAGGCGTTCCGGCGCTGAAAAATGTCGTTGGGCTGCCATTTTGCGATATCGGGTTTGCCGTTCAGGGCGAGCATCTGATTATTGTGGCGACCGAAGACAACTTACTGAAAGGCGCGGCGGCACAAGCGGTACAGTGCGCCAATATTCGTTTCGGCTATGCGGAAACGCAGTCTCTTATTTAAGGGTGCAATGATGAATCCATTAATTATCAAACTGGGCGGCGTACTGCTGGATAGTGAAGAGGCGCTGGAACGTCTGTTTAGCGCATTGGTGAATTATCGTGAGTCACATCAGCGTCCGCTGGTGATTGTGCACGGCGGCGGTTGCGTGGTGGATGAGCTGATGAAAGGGCTGAATCTGCCGGTGAAAAAGAAAAACGGCCTGCGGGTGACGCCTGCTGATCAGATAGACATTATCACCGGAGCACTGGCGGGAACGGCAAATAAAACCCTGTTGGCATGGGCGAAGAAACATCAGATTGCGGCCGTAGGTTTGTTTCTCGGTGACGGCGACAGCGTCAAAGTGACCCAGCTTGATGAAGAGTTAGGTCATGTTGGACTGGCGCAGCCAGGTTCGCCTAAGCTTATCAACTCCTTGCTGGAGAACGGTTATCTGCCGGTGGTCAGCTCCATTGGCGTAACAGACGAAGGGCAACTGATGAACGTCAATGCCGACCAGGCGGCAACGGCGCTGGCGGCAACGCTGGGCGCGGATCTGATTTTGCTCTCCGACGTCAGCGGCATTCTCGACGGCAAAGGGCAACGCATTGCCGAAATGACCGCCGCGAAAGCAGAACAACTGATTGAGCAGGGCATTATTACTGACGGCATGATAGTGAAAGTGAACGCGGCGCTGGATGCGGCCCGCACGCTGGGCCGTCCGGTAGATATCGCTTCTTGGCGTTATGCGGAGCAGCTTCCGGCACTGTTTAACGGTATGCCGATGGGTACGCGGATTTTAGCTTAAGTTTTGTTAGCCGGAGGAGCAGCTTTCCGGCATTGAATTTCAAAATAAGGAAACAGAGTTATGGCACTTTGGGGCGGGCGTTTTACCCAGGCAGCAGATCAACGGTTCAAACAATTCAACGACTCACTGCGCTTTGATTACCGTCTGGCGGAGCAGGATATTGTTGGCTCTGTGGCCTGGTCCAAAGCCTTGGTAACGGTCGGCGTGTTAACCGCAGAAGAGCAGGCGCAACTGGAAGAGGCGCTGAACGTGTTGCTGGAAGATGTTCGCGCCAGGCCACAACAAATCCTTGAAAGCGACGCCGAAGATATCCATAGCTGGGTGGAAGGCAAACTGATCGACAAAGTGGGCCAGTTAGGCAAAAAGCTGCATACCGGGCGTAGCCGTAATGATCAGGTAGCGACTGACCTGAAACTGTGGTGCAAAGATACCGTTAGCGAGTTACTGACGGCTAACCGGCAGCTGCAATCGGCGCTGGTGGAAACCGCACAAAACAATCAGGACGCGGTAATGCCAGGTTACACTCACCTGCAACGCGCCCAGCCGGTGACGTTCGCGCACTGGTGCCTGGCCTATGTTGAGATGCTGGCGCGTGATGAAAGCCGTTTGCAGGATGCGCTTAAGCGTCTGGATGTCAGCCCATTAGGCTGTGGCGCGCTGGCGGGAACGGCCTATGAAATCGACCGTGAACAGTTAGCAGGCTGGCTGGGCTTTGCTTCGGCGACCCGTAACAGTCTGGACAGTGTTTCTGACCGTGACCATGTGTTGGAACTGCTTTCTGCTGCCGCTATCGGCATGGTGCATCTGTCGCGTTTTGCTGAAGATCTGATTTTCTTTAACACCGGCGAAGCGGGGTTTGTGGAGCTTTCGGACCGCGTGACTTCCGGTTCATCATTAATGCCGCAGAAGAAAAACCCGGATGCGCTGGAGCTGATTCGCGGTAAATGCGGCCGGGTGCAGGGTGCGTTAACCGGCATGATGATGACGCTGAAAGGTTTGCCGCTGGCTTACAACAAAGATATGCAGGAAGACAAAGAAGGTCTGTTCGACGCGCTCGATACCTGGCTGGACTGCCTGCATATGGCGGCGCTGGTACTGGACGGCATTCAGGTGAAACGTCCGCGTTGTCAGGAAGCGGCGCAGCAGGGGTATGCGAACGCCACTGAACTGGCGGATTACCTGGTGGCGAAAGGCGTACCTTTCCGCGAGGCGCACCATATTGTGGGTGAAGCGGTGGTGGAAGCCATTCGTCAGGGCAAACCGCTGGAAGATCTGCCACTCAGTGAGTTGCAGAAATTCAGTCAGGTGATTGGCGAAGATGTCTATCCGATTCTGTCGCTACAATCGTGCCTCGAAAAGCGTGCGGCAAAAGGCGGCGTCTCACCGCAGCAGGTGGCGCAGGCGATTGCTTTTGCGCAGGCTCGGTTAGAGTAATTTGTTTATATTGCTCCCCTGAAAATGGGGAGTTTACCACGCCTACAAAGTGCGACACTTCGTAGGCGGATAAGGCGTTTACGCCGCATCAGGCAGAAATTTGTCAGCATTCTGGTG
>NZ_JBQZXE010000018.1:0-41842 GCF_053555855.1 Shigella sp. SIG3 | reverse complement strand
GAAGCGATGCTGGTCAGTCTGGCGATTGCCCGCGGTGGCGATGAATGGGAGGCAGACGTTCTCGCAAAAGCGCATCTGCTCAATAAGCTGGAAGCCTGTGACGCCAGCGAGAAAATGCTTGATGAGTGGGATCTGCGTCATCAGGCGTTTCATACAGCAATTGTGGCGGGCTGTGGTTCTCACTATTTGCTGCAAATGCGTGAACGGTTGTTTGATCTGGCGGCGCGTTATCGATTTATCTGGCTGCGGCGAACGGTGCTTTCGGTGGAAATGCTGGAGGATAAACACGATCAGCACCAGACCCTGACTGCGGCGGTACTGGCGCGAGATACAGCGCGCGTCAGTGAGTTAATGCGCCAGCATTTACTGACGCCAATTCCCATTATCCAGCAGGCGATGGCTGGCAATTAACTACTCTTCCGGAATACGCAACACTTGCCCCGGATAAATTTTATCCGGGCTTTTTAGCATCGGTTTATTCGCTTCGAAGATTTTATTGTACAGATTAGCGTTACCGTAGACCTGTTTGGAAATGGCACTCAGAGTGTCGCCAGACTTAACGGTATAAAACTGGCTGGCAGTGGCTGGTGTCGCCGTTTTCACCTGATCATCAACACTGGCAATACCGGAAATATTCCCCACCGCAACAAGGATTTTCTCCTTCGCCTCCTGACTCAGGCCGTCACCAGTGACCGTCGCTTTGCCGTCGGCAATTTGAATGTTCACTTTATCGGCATCAGGTATACCGGTTTTGCTCAGATGCTCCTGCACCTTCTTCGCCTGATCGTCTTTATCGTGCTGACCTGTAACCGCATCCCAGAGTTTTTCTCCGGCATCTTTCACAAAATTGAACAGACCCATAGCTACCTCATTCGTTAACGGAAACACTCAGAAAGTGTAGCAGAGGAACGCGGCGCGTTAACGCCGCGGGGGTGAGCACAGGTTTAATCGCGGGTTTGCACCCAGAACGCGTGAATCAAACCGGGGATATACCCAAGCAGTGTCAGCAGAATATTAATAATGAACGCCCAACCGAACCCTTTACCGAGCAGCACGCCGAGCGGCGGCAGAATGATGGTGATGACGATTCTCCAGAAACCCATATGTACTCCCTATAAGAAAATTACTCATTGTTTAAAAAGAGATTTTATCTCTTAAGCGTAGTAATTTTAGCGGAGCCTGCCAGTTTCAGCTTACGCTTTTACTCTCATTTACGCTGCTGAGGCTGGTATATGTTGCATTTTTAGTTTAGAGTTTACTTAATTTAGAAAATACTTAAATAAATATGACTGAACTCGCGCAATTACAGGCCAGTACCGAACAGGCAGCGGCCTTATTGAAAGCAATGAGCCACCCTAAACGGTTGCTGATTCTGTGCATGCTTAGCGGTTCCCCCGGCACCAGCGCGGGAGAGCTGACGCGCATTACCGGACTGAGCGCCTCTGCGACATCACAGCATCTCGCTCGTATGCGGGACGAAGGGCTTATCAACAGCCAACGGGATGCCCAACGCATTCTATATTCCATTAAAAATGAGGCGGTAAATGCCATTATCGCCACCCTGAAAAATGTCTATTGTCCGTAAGGAGTCACTATGGCTTTGACAACCATTTCGCCGCATGATGCACAAGAATTAATCGCACGCGGCGCAAAGTTAATCGATATTCGTGACGCTGATGAATATCTTCGTGAACATATTCCTGAAGCAGATCTGGCTCCATTATCCGTGCTGGAACAGTCAGGTCTTCCACCTAAATTACGTCGCGAGCAAATTATATTCCACTGCCAGGCAGGTAAACGCACCAGTAATAACGCCGATAAATTAGCAGCGATTGCCGCCCCCGCAGAAATATTTTTACTCGAAGATGGGATTGATGGCTGGAAAAGAGCTGGATTGCCAGTAGCGGTAAATAAATCTCAACCCTTGCCGTTAATGCGCCAGGTGCAGATCGCTGCGGGTGGTTTAATATTAATCGGCGTTGTACTGGGTTATACCGTAAATAGCGGTTTCTTCTTATTAAGTGGCTTTGTTGGTGCCGGGTTACTGTTTGCAGGAATCAGCGGTTTTTGTGGAATGGCAAGGTTGTTAGATAAGATACCGTGGAACCAACGAGCTTGAGAAGCGACGCCGGACGCGCCCTAGCAGCGACATCCGGCCTCAGTAATTAGATCAGGAAATCGTCGAGAGATTTACCTTCTGCCAGCGCCTGAGCAATTGGCTTCGGTGTACGGCCCTGACCGGTCCAGGTTTTAGTTTCACCGTTAACATCAGTGAATTTATATTTCGCCGGACGCGGCTGGCGTTTTTTACCAGCACGTGGTGCAGCAGCAGAGCTATTACCCAATAACTCTTCCGGGTTAATTCCGTCAGCTTTCATCAGCTCCAGCCAGGTGCTAATTTTTTCCTGACGCTCAGCCAGTTCACGCTGCTGCTGTTCTTCTTCTTCACGTCTTTCTTTAGTGACAACCCTGAATTTTTCGAGCATTTCTTCAAGAACGTCAATGGAGAATTCGCGAGCCATCGCACGGAGGGTGCGAATGTTATTTAAACTTTGTAACATTACGGACATAATAAAGAAAACCTTTTAACGCCAAAACAAAAAAGTATTTCGTCGCGTAGTGTAAGCGATCACTTATTATATTTCCACAAAATTTAATCTATTTACAGTCCTGCGCGAGATTATTTCAGCTGTTATTTTCTGAAACTCTCAGAATAATTTCAAGATTATATATTAGCCATTTTGATGAGTATTTTAGGTTATTGGTGAACAGAGTGGCGCTCTCTGCTCGCTAACTCCGTAAGCCTGACAAAACCGAAGTGAATAAAAATGCAATATAACAGATTAAAAGAAAACACCCCTCACTGGTGCTTTCTGCTGTTAATGTACATTTTCTGGCATCAAAAATGCTGTAAATGACCCGGTCACGACAAACACCGAATTCTCTACGCTTATAGCGTTACCTCCCCCCCAAACTTTCATTAGTGAAATTAAAGGCAAGGCCATATCCAATTGATTTAATTGAAAATAAATCATATCGGCATGTAAAAATCCACAATGTACAAAAAACGAACCGTTACGGAATATTTTATCTACAAAAGCTGACTAAATAAAAATTTTTCACTAATTTATTAGTCATAGCCAGCGATATACGCTATGCGAAAATACAGATGGCAATGAGATCCACTGCTTTCATCTCCATTAACATCCCATTACGCTTTTATTAAGGAGCATTAGCATGTTCTCACCGCAGTCACGCTTGCGTCATGCAGTTGCAGATACGTTCGCGATGGTTGTTTACTGTTCTGTCGTGAACATGTGTATTGAAGTTTTCCTCTCCGGAATGAGCTTCGAACAGTCTTTTTATTCCAGATTGGTAGCGATTCCGGTGAACATCTTAATTGCATGGCCATACGGTATGTACCGCGATCTGTTTATGCGCGCGGCACGCAAAGGCTGGATAAAAAATCTGGCTGATATCCTGGCTTATGTGACGTTCCAGTCACCGGTGTATGTGGCGATCTTGTTAGTGGTGGGCGCAGACTGGCATCAGATTATGGCGGCGGTCAGTTCAAACATCGTTGTTTCGATGTTGATGGGGGCGGTTTATGGCTACTTCCTCGATTATTGCCGCCGACTGTTTAAAGTCAGCCGTTACCAGCAGGTAAAAGCCTGACTCTTCTTTTCGCGACTGGCATCGCCAGTCGCGTCTTTAACTGGCTTCGCCAAATAAACCATTCAAATAACGTTCAAGCGCAACACGCGAACTAAAGCCATGCGGGATACCGTAATGCTCGTGTCGCTGTCGCTCGCCTGCTAAATAGAGCGGAAATTGCTGGTAATGATCGCAAGTTTTAATATCGGAAGCGGGTTCAGCCAGTGTTGAACTGCGTTCTTTTAATGTTGGATGAATTACCAGAGCGGTACGTCCCATTCGCGCTTCGCGATTAACATAGACATAATTTTCCCCACGGCGGTAACCATACGCTTTCTGGGTTACCACATCGACAGTAAAACCGACTTTTTCAAGTACGCGCGCCACCTCGTCTGGTCGTAAATACATATTTGATCCTCGTTATTTTCAACCGCGGGCCTACCTTACCTGATTGCGCATTCACAACGCTTTCAGAAAAGTCCATAAAGCCGCGATGAACCTCAGTTAAGAAAATTATGGTCTACACTGAAAATTACATCGAATTCTAATGGGGGATCATATGTTTAACCGACCGAACCGCAACGACGTTGATGATGGCGTGCAGGATATCCAGAATGATGTCAATCAATTAGCTGACAGCCTCGAATCTGTATTGAAGTCCTGGGGCAGCGACGCCAAAGGGGAAGCTGAAGCCGCACGCAGTAAAGCTCAGGCGTTGCTGAAAGAAACCAGGGCGCGAATGCATGGTCGTACTCGCGTCCAGCAAGCCGCGCGCGATGCCGTTGGCTGCGCGGATTCTTTTGTTCGTGAAAGACCCTGGTGTAGCGTGGGTACAGCAGCTGCGGTAGGTATTTTTATCGGCGCACAGTTAAGCATGCGCAAATCGTAGTGCAAAAATGATAATAAATACGCGTCTTTGACCCCGAAGCCTGTCTTCGGGGTTTCTTTTTGCCTGGTGAATCACAAAAATCCCCCTCCCCCGTCACGCTCATATCCAGGGTAATTTCGATCACTATTTGCTATATATTGTGTGGTTGAATCTTTTTTCAACTACATCTAGTATCTCTGTATCAACAGAGAGACAACCCGACGCGTATCATCGCGCCGTATCTTCATTTTAAACAGAAATACGAATCATGCGCATAACTATTTATACTCGTAACGATTGCGTTCAGTGCCACGCCACCAAACGGGCGATGGAAAACCGGGGCTTTGATTTTGAAATGATTAATGTCGATCGCGTTCCTGAAGCAGCGGAAGCGTTGCGTGCTCAGGGCTTTCGTCAGTTGCCGGTAGTGATTGCTGGCGATCTTAGCTGGTCTGGTTTCCGTCCGGACATGATTAACCGTCTGCATCCAGCGCCACACGCGGCCAGTGCATGAGCCAGCTCGTCTACTTCTCCAGCAGCTCCGAAAACACGCAGCGTTTTATCGAACGTTTAGGTCTGCCCGCGGTGCGCATCCCGCTCAATGAGCGGGAACGGATTCAGGTAGACGAGCCTTACATCCTGATCGTGCCCTCTTACGGCGGCGGCGGTACGGCTGGCGCGGTGCCACGACAGGTAATTCGCTTTTTAAACGACGAGCACAACCGGGCGTTGCTTCGCGGCGTTATTGCTTCTGGTAATCGCAACTTTGGTGAGGCGTATGGCCGCGCCGGAGATGTGATTGCCCGGAAATGCGGCGTGCCGTGGCTGTACCGTTTTGAACTCATGGGTACGCAAAGCGATATCGAAAACGTTCGTAAAGGAGTAACCGAATTTTGGCAACGACAACCGCAGAATGCCTGACGCAGGAAACGATGGATTACCACGCGCTGAATGCGATGCTTAATCTTTACGATAGCGCAGGTCGCATTCAGTTCGATAAAGACCGCCAGGCCGTTGACGCCTTTATTGCGACGCATGTGCGTCCGAACAGTGTGACCTTCAGTAGCCAGCAGCAGCGCCTGAACTGGCTGGTCAACGAAGGTTACTATGATGAAAGCGTTCTTAATCGCTACTCTCGCGACTTTGTCATTACGCTGTTTGCCCACGCACACACCAGCGGTTTTCGTTTCCAGACATTCCTCGGGGCATGGAAGTTTTACACCAGCTATACGTTGAAGACATTCGACGGTAAACGTTATCTGGAAGATTTTGCCGATCGAGTCACGATGGTGGCGCTGACGCTGGCACAAGGCGATGAGACGCTGGCGTTGCAACTGACCGATGAAATGCTGTCAGGACGCTTTCAGCCAGCCACGCCAACATTCCTCAACTGCGGTAAGCAGCAGCGCGGCGAACTGGTTTCCTGTTTTTTGCTGCGTATTGAAGACAATATGGAGTCGATTGGTCGGGCGGTAAATTCCGCACTGCAGCTGTCGAAACGCGGCGGCGGCGTAGCATTTTTGCTGTCGAATCTGCGGGAAGCGGGCGCGCCAATTAAACGTATTGAAAATCAATCTTCTGGCGTAATTCCGGTGATGAAAATGTTGGAAGACGCATTTTCCTATGCCAACCAACTCGGCGCGCGTCAGGGGGCAGGTGCAGTCTATTTACATGCTCATCATCCCGATATTCTGCGTTTTCTCGACACGAAACGGGAAAATGCCGACGAAAAAATCCGCATTAAAACACTGTCGCTGGGCGTGGTGATCCCGGATATCACTTTCCATCTGGCAAAAGAGAATGCGCAGATGGCGCTGTTTTCGCCCTATGACGTTGAGCGAGTTTATGGCAAGCCGTTTGCCGATATCGCCATTAGCGAACACTATGACGAACTGGTTGCCGATGAACGCATCCGCAAAAAATACCTCAACGCCCGTGATTTCTTCCAGCGACTGGCAGAAATCCAGTTTGAGTCCGGCTATCCCTACATCATGTATGAAGACACAGTAAACCGTGCTAACCCTATCGCCGGGCGCATAAATATGAGTAATCTCTGCTCAGAAATTTTGCAGGTTAACAGCGCCTCAGAGTATGACGAGAATCTCGACTATGCCCGCACAGGCCATGATATTTCCTGCAATTTAGGTTCGTTGAATATTGCGCACACCATGGATTCCCCCGATTTTTCCCGCACGGTAGAGACTGCCGTGCGCGGTTTAACGGCGGTGTCAGATATGAGTCATATCCGCAGCGTGCCGTCCATCGAAGCCGGAAATGCCGCCTCGCACGCCATCGGACTGGGGCAGATGAATTTACATGGTTATCTGGCGAGGGAAGGCATCGCTTATGGTTCGCCGGAAGCCCTGGATTTCACCAATCTCTATTTCTATACCATCACCTGGCACGCACTGCGTACCTCGATGTTGCTGGCGCGCGAACGCGGTGAAACCTTCGCCGGGTTCAAACAGTCACGCTATGCCAGTGGTGAATATTTCAGCCAATATCTGCAAGGTAACTGGCAGCCGAAAACGGCGAAAGTTGGCGAACTGTTTGCCCGCAGCGGTATTACGTTACCTACCCGTGAGATGTGGGCGCAACTGCGCGACGACGTGATGCGCTACGGCATATACAACCAGAATCTCCAGGCGGTGCCGCCAACCGGGTCTATCTCTTATATCAACCATGCTACGTCGAGTATTCATCCGATTGTGGCGAAAGTAGAGATACGCAAAGAGGGCAAAACAGGACGCGTTTACTACCCTGCCCCGTTTATGACTAACGAAAATCTGGCGCTGTATCAGGACGCTTACGAAATTGGCGCAGAAAAGATCATCGACACCTACGCGGAAGCGACTCGCCATGTCGATCAGGGGCTGTCGCTGACGCTGTTTTTCCCCGATACCGCCACCACTCGCGATATCAACAAAGCGCAGATTTACGCCTGGCGCAAAGGTATCAAAACGCTCTATTACATCCGCCTGCGTCAGATGGCGCTGGAAGGCACTGAAATTGAAGGCTGCGTCTCCTGTGCACTTTAAGGAATATCTATGAAACTCTCACGTATCAGCGCCATCAACTGGAACAAGATATCTGACGATAAAGATCTGGAGGTGTGGAATCGCCTGACCAGCAATTTCTGGCTACCAGAAAAGGTGCCGCTGTCGAACGATATTCCCGCCTGGCAGACATTAACTGTCGTAGAACAACAACTGACGATGCGCGTTTTTACTGGCCTGACGCTGCTCGACACGCTGCAAAATGTTATCGGCGCGCCTTCGCTGATGCCCGATGCGCTCACGCCTCATGAAGAGGCGGTATTATCGAATATCAGCTTTATGGAAGCGGTTCATGCCCGCTCTTACAGTTCGATTTTCTCGACGCTGTGCCAGACCAAAGATGTCGATGCCGCCTACGCCTGGAGTGAAGAAAACGCACCGTTGCAGCGAAAAGCTCAGATTATTCAGCAACATTATCGCGGTGATGATCCGCTGAAAAAGAAAATCGCCAGTGTGTTTCTTGAATCTTTTTTGTTCTATTCCGGTTTCTGGCTGCCGATGTATTTTTCCAGCCGCGGAAAGCTGACCAATACCGCGGACCTGATCCGTCTGATTATCCGCGATGAAGCAGTCCACGGTTACTACATAGGCTATAAATATCAGAAAAACATGGAAAAGATATCTCTGGGACAACGTGAAGAGTTGAAGAGTTTCGCCTTCGATTTGTTGCTGGAACTCTACGACAACGAGTTGCAATACACCGATGAGCTGTACGCCGAAACCCCGTGGGCTGACGATGTGAAAGCGTTTCTCTGTTACAACACCAATAAGGCTTTGATGAATCTGGGCTACGAACCGTTATTTCCCGCAGAAATGGCGGAAGTGAATCCGGCAATCCTCGCCGCGCTTTCGCCGAATGCCGATGAAAATCACGATTTCTTTTCCGGTTCAGGCTCCTCTTATGTGATGGGGAAAGCGGTTGAAACAGAAGATGAAGACTGGAATTTCTGAGGGTGTTATTTTCAAAAATATCACTACCCGCAGCAGGGAAATAATTCCCGCCAAATAGCTTTTTATCACGCAAATATTCTGTAGTGATCTACACTGATACTCTGTTGCATTATTCGCCTGAAACTACAATATTCAGGCGTTTTTTCGCTATCTATGACAAAAAATATCAACTTTTCTCGATTTGCTCTCAGCCCTTATATCACGGAAAATTCCGGCGATTTGCTCGCATCAATATTCATGCCACATTTGCCCTCAGGGGTTGCCTCAGATTCTCAGTATGTTAGGGTAGAAAAAAGTGACTATTCCCATTGGGTAATATATCGACATAAACAAATAAAGGAATCATTCTATTGCATGGCCATTAAATTAGAAATTAAAAATCTTTATAAAATATTTGGTGAGCATCCACAGCGAGCGTTCAAATATATCGAACAAGGACTTTCAAAAGAACAAATTCTGGAAAAAACTGGGCTATCGCTTGGCGTAAAAGACGCCAGTCTGGCCATTGAAGAAGGCGAGATATTTGTCATCATGGGATTATCCGGCTCGGGTAAATCCACAATGGTACGCCTTCTCAATCGCCTGATTGAACCCACCCGCGGGCAAGTGCTGATTGATGGTGTGGATATTGCCAAAATATCCGACGCCGAACTCCGTGAGGTGCGCAGAAAAAAGATTGCGATGGTCTTCCAGTCCTTTGCCTTAATGCCGCATATGACCGTGCTGGACAATACTGCGTTCGGTATGGAATTGGCCGGAATTAATGCCGAAGAACGCCGGGAAAAAGCCCTTGATGCACTGCGTCAGGTCGGGCTGGAAAATTATGCCCACAGCTACCCGGATGAACTCTCTGGCGGGATGCGTCAACGTGTGGGATTAGCCCGCGCGTTAGCGATTAATCCGGATATATTATTAATGGACGAAGCCTTCTCGGCGCTCGATCCATTAATTCGCACCGAGATGCAGGATGAGCTGGTAAAATTACAGGCGAAACATCAGCGCACCATTGTCTTTATTTCCCACGATCTTGATGAAGCCATGCGTATTGGCGACCGAATTGCCATTATGCAAAATGGTGAAGTGGTACAGGTCGGCACACCGGATGAAATTCTCAATAATCCGGCGAATGATTATGTCCGTACCTTCTTCCGTGGCGTTGATATTAGTCAGGTGTTCAGTGCGAAAGATATTGCCCGCCGGACACCGAATGGCTTAATTCGTAAAACTCCTGGCTTCGGCCCACGTTCGGCACTGAAATTATTGCAGGATGAAGATCGCGAATATGGCTACGTTATCGAACGCGGTAATAAGTTTGTCGGCGCAGTCTCCATCGATTCGCTTAAAACCGCGTTAACGCAGCAGCAAGGTCTTGATGCGGCGCTGATTGATGCGCCGTTAGCAGTCGATGCACAAACGCCTCTTAGCGAGTTGCTCTCTCATGTCGGACAGGCACCCTGTGCGGTGCCCGTGGTCGACGAGGACCAACAGTATGTCGGCATCATTTCGAAAGGAATGCTGCTGCGCGCTTTAGATCGTGAGGGGGTAAATAATGGCTGATCAAAATAATCCGTGGGATACCACGCCAGCGGCGGACAGTGCCGCGCAATCCGCAGACGCCTGGGGGACACCGACGACTGCACCGGCTGACGGCGGTGGTGCTGACTGGCTGACCAGTACGCCTGCGCCAAACGTCGAGCATTTTAATATTCTCGATCCGTTCCATAAAACGCTGATCCCGCTCGACAGTTGGGTCACTGAAGGGATCGACTGGGTTGTTACCCATTTCCGTCCCGTCTTCCAGGGCGTGCGCGTTCCGGTTGATTATATCCTCAACGGTTTCCAGCAATTGCTGCTGGGTATGCCAGCGCCAGTGGCGATTATCGTTTTCGCTCTCATCGCCTGGCAGATTTCCGGGGTCGGAATGGGCGTGGCGACGCTGGTCTCGCTGATTGCCATCGGCGCAATCGGTGCCTGTTCGCAGGCAATGGTGACTCTGGCGCTGGTGTTAACTGCCCTGCTGTTCTGTATCGTCATCGGTTTGCCGTTGGGGATATGGCTGGCGAGAAGTCCGCGAGCGGCGAAAATTATTCGTCCACTGCTTGATGCCATGCAGACCACGCCAGCGTTTGTTTATCTGGTGCCAATCGTCATGCTATTTGGTATCGGTAACGTGCCGGGCGTGGTGGTGACGATCATCTTTGCGCTGCCGCCGATTATCCGTCTGACCATTCTGGGGATTAACCAGGTTCCGGCGGATCTGATTGAAGCCTCGCGCTCATTCGGTGCCAGCCCGCGCCAGATGCTGTTCAAAGTTCAGTTACCGCTGGCGATGCCGACCATTATGGCGGGCGTTAACCAGACGCTGATGCTGGCCCTTTCTATGGTGGTCATTGCCTCGATGATTGCCGTCGGCGGGCTGGGTCAGATGGTACTTCGCGGTATCGGTCGTCTGGATATGGGGCTTGCCACCGTTGGCGGCGTCGGGATTGTGATCCTCGCCATTATCCTCGATCGCCTGACGCAGGCCGTTGGGCGCGACTCACGCAGTCGCGGCAACCGTCGCTGGTACACCACTGGCCCTGTTGGTCTGCTGACCCGCCCATTCATTAAGTAACTCTGCACTTGCCCGGTGACGCCGGGCATTATCACCCTGCCAAAAAAAGGAATAACAATGCGACATAGCGTACTTTTTGCGACAGCGTTTGCCACGCTTATCTCTACACAAACTTTTGCTGCCGATCTGCCGGGCAAAGGCATTACTGTTAATCCAGTTCAGAGCACCATCACTGAAGAAACCTTCCAGACGCTGCTGGTCAGTCGTGCGCTGGAGAAATTAGGTTATACCGTCAACAAACCCAGCGAAGTGGATTACAACGTTGGCTACACCTCGCTTGCTTCCGGCGATGCAACCTTCACCGCCGTGAACTGGACGCCACTCCATGACAACATGTACGAAGCTGCCGGTGGCGATAAGAAATTTTATCGTGAAGGGGTATTTGTTAACGGCGCAGCACAGGGTTACCTGATCGATAAGAAAACCGCCGACCAATACAAAATCACCAACATCGCACAACTGAAAGATCCGAAGATCGCCAAACTGTTCGATACCAACGGCGACGGTAAAGCGGATTTAACCGGTTGTAACCCTGGCTGGGGCTGCGAAGGTGCGATCAACCACCAGCTTGCCGCGTATGAACTGACCAACACCGTGACGCATAATCAGGGGAACTACGCAGCGATGATGGCCGACACCATCAGTCGCTACAAAGAGGGCAAACCGGTGTTTTATTACACCTGGACGCCGTACTGGGTGAGTAATGAGCTGAAGCCAGGGAAAGATGTGGTCTGGTTGCAGGTGCCGTTCTCCGCACTGCCGGGCGATAAAAATGCCGATACCAAACTGCCGAATGGCGCGAATTACGGCTTCCCGGTCAGCACCATGCATATCGTTGCCAACAAAGCCTGGACCGAGAAAAATCCGGCGGCAGCCAAACTGTTTGCCATTATGCAGTTGCCAGTGGCCGATATTAACGCCCAGAACGCCATTATGCATGACGGCAAAGCCTCAGAAGGCGATATTCAGGGCCACGTTGATGGCTGGATCAAAGCCCACCAGCAGCAGTTCGATGGCTGGGTGAATGAGGCGCTGGCAGCGCAGAAGTAATTTTTATTCGGGCGGATAAGGCGTTTTCGCCTCATCCGCCGCTCTGTACACAATGCCTGATGCGACGCTGACGCGTCCTATCATGCCTACAAACCACATCGCACATTTCAACAAGCTATCTTTCATCCCATATTCATCAACATCCGCTATTATTGATTTCCAGCTTAATCATCACCTGATGAACAAAAATAATGACTAAACCTAATCATGAGCTTAGCCCGGCGCTGATCGTGCTGATGTCTATCACCACCGGTCTGGCGGTAGCCAGTAACTATTACGCCCAGCCATTGCTCGACACCATCGCGCGTAACTTTTCCCTTTCCGCCAGTTCGGCAGGCTTTATTGTTACCGCCGCGCAGTTGGGCTATGCCGCAGGTCTACTGTTTCTTGTTCCCCTCGGTGATATGTTTGAACGCCGCCGCCTGATTGTCTCGATGACCTTACTGGCAGCGGGCGGTATGTTAATCACTGCCAGCAGTCAGTCACTGGCGATGATGATCCTCGGTACGGCATTAACCGGTTTATTCTCAGTCGTGGCACAAATTCTGGTTCCGCTGGCAGCGACGCTGGCTTCACCGGATAAACGCGGCAAAGTGGTTGGCACCATTATGAGCGGTCTGCTGTTGGGGATATTGCTGGCACGAACCGTTGCCGGGTTACTGGCAAACCTCGGCGGCTGGCGCACCGTCTTTTGGGTTGCTTCGGTGTTAATGGCACTGATGGCGCTGGCATTATGGCGTGGTCTGCCACAAATGAAATCAGAAACCCACCTCAACTACCCACAGTTGTTGGGTTCCGTTTTCAGCATGTTCATCAGCGATAAGATCCTGCGCACCCGCGCGTTGCTGGGCTGCATGACCTTTGCCAACTTCAGCATTCTCTGGACCTCAATGGCCTTTTTGCTTGCCGCTCCACCTTTTAACTACAGCGATGGTGACATTGGTCTGTTTGGGCTTGCGGGAGCTGCCGGAGCGTTGGGCGCTCGTCCGGCGGGCGGTTTTGCCGACAAGGGCAAATCGCACCACAACTTTCGGTCTGCTTCTGCTGTTACTTTCATGGCTGGCAATCTGGTTTGGTCACACTTCCGTACTGGCGTTGATTATCGGCATTCTGGTGCTGGACCTCACCGTACAGGGCGTGCATATCACTAACCAGACGGTAATTTATCGAATACATCCTGATGCGCGTAATCGCCTGACCGCAGGTTACATGACCAGCTACTTTATTGGCGGTGCCGCCGGTTCGCTAATTTCAGCCTCAGCCTGGCAACATGGCGGTTGGGCTGGCGTTTGTCTGGCTGGCGCGACGATTGCCCTGGTTAACTTACTGGTCTGGTGGCGAGGTTTTCATCGTCAGGAAGCCGCAAATTAAGCAATCAGCAACCGTTTTCGTGGCTTTACACTTATAAGGGTGTTAAGAAGCCCATCAGTCTGATAAGGTTAAGATATTCATTCAGTCTATTTATAATATTAACAATCGTTAAGCGTACACTCTATGGAAAGCCCTACTCCACAGCCTGCTCCTGGTTCGGCGACCTTCATGGAAGGATGCAAAGACAGTTTACCGATTGTTATTAGTTATATTCCGGTGGCCTTTGCGTTCGGTCTGAATGCGACCCGTCTGGGATTCTCTCCTCTCGAAAGCGTTTTTTTCTCCTGCATCATTTATGCAGGCGCGAGCCAGTTCGTCATTACCGCGATGCTGGCAGCCGGGAGTAGTTTGTGGGTTGCTGCACTGACCGTCATGGCAATGGATGTTCGCCATGTTTTGTATGGCCCGTCACTGCGTAGCCGTATTATTCAGCGTCTGCAAAAATCGAAAACTGCCCTATGGGCGTTTGGCCTGACGGATGAGGTTTTTGCCGCCGCCACCGCAAAACTGGTACGCAATAATCGCCGCTGGAGCGAGAACTGGATGATCGGCATTGCCTTCAGTTCATGGTCATCGTGGGTATTTGGTACGGTAATAGGGGCATTCTCCGGCAGCGGCTTGCTGCAAGGTTATCCCGCCGTTGAAGCTGCATTAGGTTTTATGCTTCCGGCACTCTTTATGAGTTTCCTGCTCGCCTCTTTCCAGCGCAAACAATCTCTTTGCGTTACCGCAGCTTTAGTTGGTGCCCTTGCAGGCGTAACGCTATTTTCTATTCCCGTCGCCATTCTGGCAGGCATTGTCTGTGGCTGCCTCACTGCGTTAATCCAGGCATTCTGGCAAGGAGCGCCCGATGAGCTATGAGGTTCTGCTGCTTGGGTTACTGGTTGGCGCGGCGAATTATTGCTTCCGCTATTTGCCGCTGCGCCTGCGTGTGGGTAATGCCCGCCCAACCAAACGTGGCGCGGTAGGTATTTTGCTCGACACCATTGGCATCGCCTCGATATGCGCTCTGCTGGTTGTCTCTACCGCACCAGAAGTGATGCACGATACACGCCGTTTCGTGCCCACGCTGGTCGGCTTCGCGGTACTGGGTGCCAGTTTCTATAAAACACGCAGCATTATCATCCCAACACTGCTTAGTGCGCTGGCCTATGGGCTCGCCTGGAAAGTGATGGCGATTATATAACCCACAAGAATCATTTTTCTAAAACAATACATTTACTTTATTTGTCACTGTCGTTACTATATCGGCTGAAATTAATGAGGTCATACCCAAATGGATAGTTCGTTTACGCCCATTGAACAAATGCTAAAATTTCGCGCCAGCCGCCACGAAGATTTTCCTTATCAGGAGATCCTTCTGACTCGTCTTTGCATGCACATGCAAAGCAAGCTGCTGGAGAACCGCAATAAAATGCTGAAGGCTCAGGGGATTAACGAGACGTTGTTTATGGCGTTGATTACGCTGGAGTCTCAGGAAAACCACAGTATTCAGCCTTCTGAATTAAGTTGTGCTCTTGGATCATCCCGTACCAACGCGACGCGTATTGCCGATGAACTGGAAAAACGCGGTTGGATCGAACGTCGTGAAAGCGATAACGATCGCCGCTGCCTGCATCTGCAATTAACGGAAAAAGGTCACGAGTTTTTGCGCGAGGTTTTACCACCGCAGCATAACTGCCTGCATCAACTCTGGTCCGCGCTCAGCACAACAGAAAAAGATCAGCTCGAGCAAATCACCCGCAAATTGCTCTCCCGTCTCGACCAGATGGAACAAGACGGTGTGGTTCTCGAAGCGATGAGCTAACGCGTCATCTCGCTCAAAAATCCAGATTTATAAAAGAAAAAATGACCGGCCAGCATCGCAACATGCTGGCCTTTTTGGCAAGCAGGTCGGCTCAGCCGATGAGTTAAGAAGATCGTGGAGAACAATATGAGCGCAAATGCGGAGACTCAAACCCCGCAGCAACCGGTAAAGAAGAGCGGCAAACGTAAGCGTCTGCTCCTCCTTCTCACCTTGCTCTTTATAATTATTGCCGTAGCGATAGGGATTTATTGGTTTTTGGTACTGCGTCATTTCGAAGAAACCGATGACGCATACGTGGCAGGGAATCAGATTCAAATTATGTCTCAGGTGTCTGGCAGCGTGACGAAAGTCTGGGCCGATAACACCGATTTTGTAAAAGAAGGCGATGTTCTGGTCACTCTCGACCCGACAGATGCTCGCCAGGCGTTTGAAAAAGCCAAAACTGCACTGGCTTCCAGCGTTCGCCAAACCCACCAGCTGATGATTAACAGCAAACAGTTGCAGGCGAATATTGAGGTGCAAAAAATCGCCCTCGCGAAAGCACAAAGCGACTACAACCGCCGTGTGCCGCTGGGCAATGCCAACCTGATTGGTCGCGAAGAGCTGCAACACGCCCGCGACGCCGTCACCAGTGCCCAGGCGCAACTGGACGTCGCTATTCAACAATACAATGCCAATCAGGCGATGATTCTGGGGACTAAACTGGAAGATCAGCCTGCCGTGCAACAGGCTGCCACCGAAGTACGTAACGCCTAGCTGGCGCTGGAGCGTACCCGTATTGTCAGTCCGATGACCGGTTATGTTTCCCGTCGTGCCGTGCAACCGGGTGCGCAAATTAGCCCAACGACGCCGCTGATGGCGGTCGTTCCAGCCACCAATATGTGGGTGGATGCCAACTTTAAAGAGACGCAGATTGCCAATATGCGCATCGGTCAGCCGGTCACCATCACCACCGATATTTACGGCGATGATGTGAAATACACCGGTAAAGTGGTTGGTCTGGATATGGGCACAGGTAGCGCGTTCTCACTGCTTCCGGCGCAAAATGCGACCGGTAACTGGATCAAAGTCGTTCAGCGTCTACCTGTGCGTATCGAACTGGACCAGAAACAGCTGGAGCAATACCCGCTGCGCATTGGTTTGTCCACGCTGGTGAGCGTCAATACCACTAACCGTGACGGTCAGGTACTGGCAAATAAAGTACGTTCAACACCGGTCGCGGTAAGTACCGCGCGTGAAATCAGCCTAGCACCTGTCAATAAACTGATCGACGATATCGTAAAAGCTAACGCTGGCTAATCCAGAGGTGCGTGTGATGCAACAGCAAAAACCGCTGGAAGGCGCGCAACTGGTCATTATGACGATTGCGCTGTCACTGGCGACATTCATGCAGGTGCTGGACTCCACCATTGCTAACGTGGCGATCCCCACTATCGCCGGGAATCTGGGCTCATCGCTCAGCCAAGGAACGTGGGTAATCACTTCTTTCGGGGTGGCGAATGCCATCTCGATCCCGCTTACCGGCTGGCTGGCAAAGCGCGTCGGGGAAGTGAAACTGTTCCTTTGGTCCACCATCGCCTTTGCTATTGCGTCGTGGGCGTGTGGTGTCTCCAGCAGCCTGAATATGCTGATCTTCTTCCGCGTGATTCAGGGGATTGTCGCCGGGCCGTTGATCCCGCTTTCGCAAAGTCTATTGCTGAATAACTACCCGCCAGCCAAACGCTCGATCGCGCTGGCGTTGTGGTCGATGACGGTGATTGTCGCGCCAATTTGCGGCCCGATCCTCGGCGGTTATATCAGCGATAATTACCACTGGGGCTGGATATTCTTCATCAACGTGCCGATTGGCGTGGCGGTGGTGTTGATGACACTGCAAACTCTGCGCGGACGTGAAACCCGCACCGAACGGCGGCGGATTGATGCCGTGGGGCTGGCACTGCTGGTTATTGGTATCGGCAGCCTGCAGATTATGCTCGACCGCGGTAAAGAGCTGGACTGTTTTTCATCACAGGAAATTATCATTCTTACCGTGGTGGCGGTGGTGGCTATCTGCTTCCTGATTGTCTGGGAGCTGACCGACGATAACCCGATAGTCGATCTGTCGTTGTTTAAGTCGCGCAACTTCACCATCGGCTGCTTGTGTATCAGCCTCGCGTATATGCTCTACTTCGGCGCTATTGTTCTGCTGCCGCAGTTGTTGCAGGAGGTCTACGGTTACACGGCGACCTGGGCAGGTTTGGCCTCTGCGCCGGTAGGGATTATTCCGGTGATTCTGTCGCCGATTATCGGCCGCTTCGCGCATAAACTGGATATGCGGCGGCTGGTAACCTTCAGCTTTATTATGTATGCCGTCTGCTTCTACTGGCGTGCCTATACCTTTGAACCAGGTATGGATTTTGGCGCGTCGGCCTGGCCGCAGTTTATCCAGGGGTTTGCGGTGGCCTGCTTCTTTATGCCGCTGACCACCATTACGCTGTCTGGTTTGCCACCGGAACGACTGGCGGCGGCATCGAGCCTCTCTAACTTTACGCGAACGCTGGCGGGGTCTATCGGCACGTCGATAACCACGACCATGTGGACCAACCGCGAGTCGATGCACCATGCGCAGTTGACTGAGTCGGTAAACCCGTTCAACCCGAATGCCCAGGCGATGTACAGTCAACTGGAAGGGCTTGGGATGACGCAACAGCAGGCATCAGGCTGGATTGCCCAGCAGATCACCAATCAGGGGCTGATTATTTCCGCCAATGAGATCTTCTGGATGTCAGCCGGGATATTCCTCGTACTGCTGGGGCTGGTGTGGTTTGCTAAACCGCCATTTGGCGCAGGTGGCGGCGGAGGCGGTGCGCACTAAGTACAACTAAGCCAGTTCATTTGAACTGGCTTTTTTCAATTAATTGTGAAGATAGTTTACTGACTAGATGTGCAGTTCCTGCAACTTCTCTTTCGGCAGTGCCAGTTCTTCGTTGCTGTTGATGCGTACGTCACGTTCCAGAATGCTACGCGCAATATCCTGCGCTTCCTGCAACGAGTGCATCTGGTAAGTGCCACACTGGTAGACGTTCAGTTCCGGGATCTGATTCTGATCCTGCACTTTCAGCACGTCTTCCATTGCCGCTTTCCAGGCATCAGCAACACGCTGCTCATCTGGCGTACCAATCAGACTCATATAAAAACCGGTGCGGCAGCCCATTGGCGAGATATCGATAATCTCTACACCATTACCGTTAAGATGGTTACGCATAAAACCAGCAAACAGGTGCTCCAGGGTATGGATCCCTCTTTCTGGCATCACTTCTTTGTTCGGCACGCAGAAGCGCAGATCGAACACGGTGATTGCGTCGCCATGCGGGGTGTTCATTGTTTTCGCCACCCGAACTGCAGGCGCTTCCATCCGGGTATGATCGACTGTGAAGCTATCTAACAACGGCATTTAGCCACCTCCGGTAATTTTTTTAAAAATTTTCTGAACTCTTTCTTCCCAGGCGAGTCTGAGTATATGAAAGACGCGCATTTGTTATCATCATCCCTGAATTCAGAGATGAAATTTTGGCCACTCACGAGTGGCCTTTTTCTTTTCTGTCAGGCGTGTTTTTCCAGCCACACCGCAAACGGTTCGGTATCAGCGGTTTCCATTTCCTGCTGACGGCGTTCAGATGCCTCGCGCTCGGCTACAAAATCCTCTTCGCGCAGAATTTCCAGCGGCTCTTCACGCAGCAGATTACGGTAGGCTTCTGCAAACGCTTTGCCTGTTCCGCCAATACCAGTATCAATCATAGACCTTAAGATACGGGCAGAGAAAGTCAGATCGGGATTATCGAAGCAGGCAACCAGTTCATCACACACTTTCTGATACGCTTCGCCGCCGTTAATGCTATCCAGCGTTTGCGCGACGCGTTTCAGATCGTGGAACAGATCTTTACCCACCTGCAGTAACGGGAACTGCGCGGTTTCGCAGCCGATACCCAGCGTCAGGCCCGGTTTGCGACCTTCAAGGATCACCCGGTTCCAGTTAACGCGCGTACAGGCAAGTTCGCTACTGCTCATTTCCGGTGCATCAGCCAGCGCACACCAGACCATAAACAGGTCGAGGAATCGCACCTGCTGTTCATCTACACCAATCGGCGAGAACGGGTTGATGTCCAGCGAACGCACTTCAATATATTCAATGCCGCCACGTAACAGCGCATCAGAAGGTGACTCGCCGCTGCGGGTAACGCGTTTTGGACGAATCGGCGCATACAGTTCGTTTTCAATCTGCAGCACGTTGCTATTGATTTGCAGCCTCTTACCGTCTTTCTCAATACCAATCTTCGCGTACTCTTCCGATGGCGTTTTGATTGCCTGTTTAAGGCCCGCTACGTACTCGTAAAGATCGTTGAAGGTAATACCAAGATTGCTTTGCGATTTATTGGTATAGCCGAGATCGCTCAAACGAAGAGAGGTCGCATACGGCAGGTAATACATACCGCACTCGGTTTTCTCAAACGGCAGCGACGTTGGTTTTCCTTGCAGGAAAGAAGAACAAATCGCCGGAGATGCACCAAACAGATAAGGAATGACCCAACCGAAACGATAGTAATTGCGGATAACGCGGAAATAGCCCGCAGAAATTTTCTCTTTGGCATCAGCGCCCGAGATATCACCGCACTTCGCTTGCCAGAATGCCATTGGCAAAGAGAAATTGTAGTGCACGCCGGAAATGGTTTGCATCAGCGCGCCGTAGCGATTTTTCAGCCCTTCACGATACAGCGTTTTAAAGCGTCCGGTGTTAGAAGTGCCGTACTGTGCCAGTTCGATGTCCTGACCTTCTGCGATGTAGCATGGCATACTTAACGGCCACATCCGCTCATCGCCCATATTGCGCGCCGTATAACGATGCAGATCGCGCATAAAGGTCAGCATATGTTCAATATCACCATCCACTGGTGTAATGAATTCCAGCAATGCTTCCGCAAAATCGGTAGTAATCCATTTGTGCGTCAGTGCGGAACCTAATGCTTCAGGATGACCTGTTGTTGCCAGTGTGCCATCAGCATTAACACGCAAAGTTTCGCGCTCCAGCCCACGCTGTATCCCCTTTAACGCCTGAGGATGTTTTTCCAGCCAGGCCAGCGCCTGTGATACGTCCGGGATCAAATTGACCTCCCGCCTGTCAAAATCGTTTTAATTAGCATAACTGTAATGGTGACCATATGTGCAGGCCTACAATTAGTGCCACCACATCATGCCCTGAACGGTCGCTGCTGCAACTGCAACATAGCGTAACGCTTTACCAAGGCACAAAAAAAAGATTACTGGCCCCCAGGAGATGCGCATCCATCCCGCTAACAGACACAGTAAATCGCCAACCACGGGCATCCAGCTTAATAATAGCGTGACTGCACCATAGCGTTTCAGCCAGCCGGTAGCTTTCTCTTGCCAGCGCGATGTTTTACGCAATGGAAAGAAACGCCCAAGGATAACGTTAGTTAACCCTCCAAGGCTATTACCCATTGTTGCTGTTAAAACTAAAACCTAGGGATGACTGATCCCGGAAAGCAACATTGCCACCAGCACGACTTCGGAGTTGCCGGGTAATAGTGTAGCGCTGAGAAAACTACTGGCAAACAACGAGAAAAGCGATAACGCTTCACTCACAGCAAGCGAACATCCACAGCGTCCATGCCTGCTGCACGGGCCGCCTGAATACCGAAATCGGCATCTTCAAAGACCACACACTGCGTCGGTTGCACGCCCATACGCTGCGCGCACAACAAAAATGTGTCTGGCGCGGGTTTATGGTGTTTGACGTGATCAGCAGCGACGACGGCGTCAAAATAACGGCGTAATCCCAGGTGCGCCAGCAATGCCTCTGCGATGGCGCTTTCACTCCCCGTTCCTACAGCCATTGGGCGACGACCATGCCAACTTTTCACCACTTCAACAAGAGGAAGCGGCTCGACACTATCCAGCAGCATACTTCTTACTGCTTCTGTTTTTTCACGCGCTAACGCATGCGGGTCGAGATCGGCCTGATTCAGCTCAATAATTGCCTGAGCAATACGCCAGGTGGGCGATCCATTAAGCGCAATCATCGCCTGAATATCGTACTGAAGACCGTAGTGCCCTAATACTTCGCGCCACGCTTTACGGTGCGTAGGCTCCGTATCCAGGATTGTGCCATCCATATCAAAAATTAAACCTGCATAACGCTCGTACATGGTCTTCTCGCAAGTCGAAAAATATGACGCTACTTTAGCGTAATTGCTTGATTTTGTCGCTGATGGCGAAGGAGAAGAAAATTCAGGAAATGGATAAAGTAGTTATTTAGAAATGAGATATTTTTGAAGGAAATTTTTTGGAGAATATGGTGCATCCGGGAGGATTCGAACCTCCGACCGCTCGGTTCGTAGCCGAGTACTCTATCCAGCTGAGCTACGGATGCATCGGGAAACTTACTTTACTGCAGATTTTTTGATACCGCTACTAAAGCCGTATCAAGTAAGAGATGGTGCATCCGGGAGGATTCGAACCTCCGACCGCTCGGTTCGTAGCCGAGTACTCTATCCAGCTGAGCTACGGATGCATCGGGAAACTTACTTTACTGCAGATTTTTTGATACCGCTACTAAAGCCGTATCAAGTAAGAGATGGTGCATCCGGGAGGATTCGAACCTCCGACCGTTCGGTTCGTAGCCGAGTACTCTATCCAGCTGAGCTACGGATGCAAATGGCGGTGAGGCGGGGATTCGAACCCCGGATGCAGCTTTTGACCGCATACTCCCTTAGCAGGGGAGCGCCTTCAGCCTCTCGGCCACCTCACCACACGCCTCTTACGAGTGCTTCGAAGAACTTGTTTATCGCTCATCGTCGCTGCGTGGCGCACATATTACTTTCTGAGACTTATAAGTCAAACAATTTTTCCCACACTTTTATCGTTTGCACACTTCACGCTCAATTAGTCTGTAAAAACGTCAAAAAGAGTGTTTTATCTACAGAAAAACGGAGGTCTGGCAGATAGCAGTAATGCAAAAAAATGGAGACTTAAGTTGAATGAACGGGAGTAAAGCGAAAAGACTATAGAGTGAAGGAGAAATTTTGAGGGTGCGTCTCACCGATAAAGATGAGACGCGGAAAGATTAGTAACTGGACTGCTGGGATTTTTCAGCCTGGATACGCTGGTAGATCTCTTCACGGTGAACAGAAACTTCCTTCGGGGCATTTACGCCAATACGTACCTGGTTGCCCTTTACCCCTAAAACTGTCACGGTGACCTCATCCCCAATCATGAGGGTCTCACCAACTCGACGAGTCAGAATCAGCATTCTTTGCTCCTTGAAAGATTAAAAGAGTCGGGTCTCTCTGTATCCCGGCATTATCCATCATATAACGCCAAAAAGTAAGCAACGACAAACACATTACATGTAAGCAGTCATGGCATTACATTCTGTTAAACCTAAGTTTAGCCGATATACACAACTTCAACCTGACTTTATCGTTGTCGATAGCGTTAATGCGAATGCCGTGAAGCGAGTCCACGGCATTGCCTGACGCTTATATTATTGCAATTTCGCGCTGACCCAGCCTTTCACACTGGCTAACGCTGCAGGTAAGGCCGCAGCATCCGTACCACCGGCTTGCGCCATGTCAGGACGTCCACCACCCTTGCCGCCCACCTGCTGAGCGACCATACCAATCAGTTCCCCTGCTTTCACACGATCTGTGACGTCCTTAGATACGCCTGCAATCAGAGAAACCTTACCTTCGGCTACCGTTGCCAGCACGATAATTGTCGACCCCAGCTGATTTTTTAAATCGTCAACCATGGTACGCAACATTTTCGGCTCAACACCGCTAAGCTCGCTAACCAACAGCTTAACACCATTAACATCAATTGCCTTACTGGAAAGATTTGCGCTCTCCTGTGCGGCAGCTTGTTCTTTAAGCTGTTGTAGTTCTTTTTCTAACTGACGCGTACGTTCCAGTACTGAGCGCACTTTATCCGCCAGATTATTGCTATCGCCTTTCAGCAGATGCGCGACTTCGCTTAAGCGATCGCTGTCTGCATGAACGGTGGTGATAGCGCCTTCTCCGGTTACCGCTTCGATACGACGAACGCCTGCAGCAGTACCCGATTCAGAGATGATGCGGAACAGACCAATATCACCAGTGCGGCTGGCGTGAGTACCGCCACACAGCTCGGTGGAGAAATCGCCCATGCTCAGCACGCGTACACGCTCATCATACTTCTCGCCGAACAGCGCCATCGCACCTTTCGCTTTCGCCGCTTCGAGATTCATGATGTTGGTTTCGATCGGCAAATTGCGACGAATCTGTGCGTTCACCAGGTCTTCGACCGCACGAATCTCTTCCGGTTTCATCGCTTCGTTGTGTGAGAAGTCGAAGCGCAGCACCTTGTCGTTAACCAGTGAACCTTTCTGCGATACATGAGTCCCCAGAACCTGGCGCAGCGCAGCGTGCATCAGGTGCGTTGCGGAGTGATTCAGACGAATACGGGCGCGACGAGCCTCATCAATATCAGCCTGCACAGCGTCGCCCACTTTCAGAGAACCCGCAGCAAGTTTACCGATGTGACCAATCGCCTGGCCGTATTTCTGCGTATCTTCCACCGCGAAGGAGAAGTTAGCGCCTTTCAGTTCGCCTTTATCACCAACCTGACCGCCGGATTCCGCATAGAATGGCGTTTGATCCAGCACGACCACAGCTTCCTGGCCTGCATTGATGGCATCAACCGCTTTACCATCAACAAACAGCGCGGTCACTTTGCCGTTCAGTTCCAGATGGTCATAGCCTTTAAATTCAGATGCACTATCAACACGGATCATTGCGTTGTAATCGGCACCAAAGCCGCTGGCTTCGCGCGCGCGACGACGCTGCTCTTCCATTGCTGCTTCAAAACCAGCTTCGTCAACTTTGATGTTGCGCTCACGACAAACATCAGCCGTCAGGTCAACCGGGAAGCCATAGGTGTCGTACAGACGGAAAGCCGTTTCACCATCCAGCGTATCACCAGAAAGTTTTGCCAGCTCTTCATCCAGCAACGCCAGACCGCGCTCCAGAGTACGGGCAAACTGCTCTTCTTCAGTCTTCAGCACCTGCTCAACCTGCGCCTGCTGGCGTTTCAGGTCTTCACCCGCAGAGCCCATAACGTCGATCAGCGGACCAACCAGTTTGTAGAAGAAGGTTTCTTTCGCGCCGAGCATATTGCCGTGACGCACTGCGCGACGAATGATACGACGCAGTACATAACCACGGTTTTCATTGGACGGCATTACGCCATCCGCGATCAGGAACGCACAAGAACGAATGTGGTCAGCGATTACGCGCAGCGATTTATTGCTCAGATCGGTCGCGCCAGTGACTTTCGCTACCGCCTGGATCAACGTGCGGAACAGGTCGATGTCATAGTTAGAGTTAACGTGTTGCAGCACCGCAGCAATACGCTCCAGACCCATACCGGTATCTACAGACGGCTTCGGCAGCGGTTCCATCGTGCCATCTGCCTGGCGGTTGAACTGCATGAAGACGATGTTCCAGATCTCAATGTAGCGGTCGCCGTCTTCTTCCGGACTTCCCGGAGGGCCACCCCAAATGTGGTCGCCGTGATCGTAGAAGATTTCGGTGCACGGGCCGCACGGACCAGTGTCACCCATCTGCCAGAAGTTGTCAGATGCGTATGGCGCACCTTTGTTATCGCCGATGCGAATAATACGTTCGCGCGGGATCCCGACTTCTTTTTCCCAGATTTCGTAGGCTTCGTCGTCGCTTTCATAGACGGTAACCCACAGACGCTCTTTCGGCAGGGCAAACCATTTTTCGCTGGTCAGCAGTTCCCATGCAAACTGAATGGCATCGTGTTTGAAATAGTCGCCGAAGCTGAAGTTGCCCAGCATTTCGAAGAAGGTATGGTGACGCGCGGTGTAACCGACGTTTTCCAGGTCGTTGTGTTTACCACCCGCACGCACGCAGCGTTGGGAAGTGGTAGCGCGGGAATAATTACGCTTGTCGAGCCCAAGGAACACATCCTTGAACTGGTTCATCCCGGCGTTGGTAAACAACAAAGTTGGGTCGTTATGGGGTACCAGGGAGCTGCTGGCAACTACCTGATGTCCCTTACTATGGAAAAAGTCGAGAAACGCCTGACGGATCTCAGCGGTGCTCTTGCTCATAATTATCCTGAAATCAAGCTAACGAAATATCGCCACCAGCTCCAGCGTGTCTTAACCGCCGGGCTGGTAACTGAAAAGTGGGAATAAGATAAGTTTTCTTGACTGGGAAGTAAAATACCGTATGCGTTCAGTCGGCAAAATTTCGCCAAATATCCTGGATATCTTCCATCAGATAGCCACGATAGAGCAGAAAACGCTGGATCTTAACTTTTTCTGAAAAGACAGTTGGCAAAGGTTCACCATATTTTCGCGTCGCCTGATCGCGCGCCAGTGCGCACCAGTCGATGTCACATTCACGCATCGCTTTTTCTGTCGCTTCGCGGGAAATACCTTTCTGATTCAGTTCCTGACGAATACGTGCAGGTCCATAACCTTTGCGGCTACGGCTGGCGATAAAGCGCGCAACAAATCGGCTGTCATCGAGATAGCCATGTTCATGGCACCAGGCAATAACGCGCTCGTAATCTTCTGCCGTAGCATCAATCTCTTCTGGGCCATTTTTGCCCATAATCGGTGCCGCGAGTTTACGTCGCAGTTCTTGCTCACTGTGATCGCGCACCGCCAGAATGCGTACCGCACGATCCAACAGGCGAGCATATGCCGGGCGACGGGATGTTGATTCTGTCATGGCATATCCTTACAACTTAAAAAAGCAAAAGGGCCGCAGATGCGACCCAGGTTTTGCTGATAAACAGATTTAATAGTCAATGAGTATGCAGAATGTTCCCGCAGGCCCAATTCGTTAGAGGATCGAGGTGAGAGTAATTTTTCACGCCAGTGCTGGCCTGTTCCCCTCACCCTAACCCTCTCCCCAAAGGGGCGAGGGGACCGTCCGTGCACACATTATCTATTATCATCAATAACGAACGATTAAAAATCTTCGTTAGTTTCTGCTACGCCTTCGCTGTCATCTACAGAGAAATCCGGCGTTGAGTTCGGGTTGCTCAGCAGCAACTCACGTACTTTCTTCTCGATCTCTTTCGCGGTTTCCGGGTTATCTTTCAGCCAGGCAGTTGCATTCGCTTTACCCTGACCGATCTTCTCACCTTTGTAGCTGTACCACGCGCCTGCTTTCTCGATCAGCTTCTCTTTTACGCCCAGGTCAACCAGTTCGCCGTAGAAGTTGATACCTTCGCCGTAGAGGATCTGAAATTCAGCCTGTTTAAACGGTGCAGCGATTTTGTTCTTCACCACTTTCACGCGGGTTTCGCTACCCACCACGTTTTCGCCCTCTTTCACCGCGCCGATACGACGGATGTCGAGACGAACAGAGGCGTAGAATTTCAGCGCGTTACCACCGGTAGTGGTTTCCGGGTTACCGAACATCACACCAATTTTCATACGGATCTGGTTGATGAAGATCAGCAGCGTGTTGGACTGCTTCAGGTTACCCGCCAGCTTACGCATCGCCTGGCTCATCATACGTGCCGCAAGGCCCATGTGAGAGTCGCCGATTTCGCCTTCGATTTCCGCTTTCGGCGTCAGTGCCGCCACGGAGTCAACGACGATAACGTCTACTGCGCCAGAACGCGCCAGGGCGTCACAGATTTCCAGTGCCTGCTCGCCGGTATCCGGCTGGGAGCACAGCAGGTTATCGATATCGACGCCCAGTTTACGTGCGTAGATTGGGTCCAGCGCGTGTTCAGCATCGATAAACGCACAGGTTTTACCTTCACGCTGCGCTGCGGCGATCACCTGCAGCGTCAGCGTGGTTTTACCGGAAGATTCCGGTCCGTAGATTTCGACGATACGGCCCATCGGCAGACCACCTGCCCCAAGCGCGATATCCAGTGAAAGCGAACCGGTAGAGATGGTTTCCACATCCATGGAACGGTCTTCACCCAGGCGCATGATGGAGCCTTTACCAAATTGTTTCTCAATCTGGCCCAGTGCTGCCGCCAACGCTTTCTGTTTGTTTTCGTCGATAGCCATTTTTACTCCTGTCATGCCGGGTAATACCGGATAGTCAATATGTTCTGTTGAAACAATTATACTGTATGCTCATACAGTATCAAGTGTTTTGTAGAAATTGTTGCCACAAGGTCTGCAATACATACGCAGTAGCCTGACGACGCACCGCATCACGGTCGCCGCTGAAGCATTCCCGCCGGGTAATGCCTTCACCGCGGGCAGTGGCAAAAGCAAACCAGACGGTGCCGACAGGCTTCTCTTCACTGCCGCCATCCGGCCCGGCGATACCACTAATAGACACGGCATAATCAGCACGAGCCGCTTTCAGTGCACCTATCGCCATTTCCACCACGACGGGTTCACTCACCGCGCCATGCTGCGCCAGCGTCTCTTCGCGTACGCCGATCATCTGCGCTTTGGCTTCGTTACTGTAGGTGACAAATCCGCGTTCAAACCAGGCGGAGCTACCGGCAATATCGGTAATCACTTTCGCTACCCAACCACCGGTACAAGACTCGGCAGTTGTTACGGTTGCGCCACGGGCTTTCAGCGCCTGCCCAACCTGTTCGCTTAACTGCATCAGTTCACTGTCAGTCATCACAACCTCTGTCAGTCAAAAATTTATGCCGGACAAGATAGCACTTTCGTCAGGAAGATGGTGTTGGCGTTGCAATTTTACGAGGAGGATTCAGAAAAAAGCTGATTAGCCAGAGGGAAGCTCACGCCCCCCTCTTGTAAATAGCTACTGTACTCGCGCCAGCGCCACGGCTTGTCCTAACTGCCAGACCGCCATTGCGTAATGGGTGCTGTGGTTGTAACGGGTGATGGTGTAGAAGTTCGGCAGACCGTACCAGTACTGGTAGCCGGTGCCAACATCCAGACGCAGCAGGCTGGCTTGTTGATGGTTGCCCAGCGGCTGCTGTGGCGTTAAACCTGCGGCGGCAAGCTGCGAAATGCTGTACTTAGTTTTGAAACCATTTGGCAAGCCTGGAGCCTGACCGTTTGCCATTATCGCGACCTGATCGCCTTTCACCCAGCCGTGCGCTTTGAAATAGTTCGCCACGCTACCGATCGCATCAACCGGATCCCACAGGTTGATATGCCCGTCGCCGCTGAAATCTACCGCATATTGTTTGTAAGACGACGGCATAAACTGTCCGTAGCCCATCGCCCCGGCAAAGGAACCTTTCAGATTGAGCGGATCGTCCTGCTCGTCGCGCGCCATCAGCAGGAAGGTTTCCAGCTCGCCAGAGAAATACTCCGCGCGGCGTGGGTAGTTAAATGACAGCGTTGCCAGCGCATCGAGGATGCGAGTTTTCCCCATCACGCGCCCCCAGCGGGTTTCAACGCCGATAATCCCGACGATAATTTCCGGCGGTACGCCATACACCTGCCACGCGCGATTCAACGCATCTTCATACTGATTCCAGAAAACCACACCGTTCTGCACGTTGTCCGGCGTAATAAATTTTTTGCGATAACGCAGCCATGCGCCGTTCGGACCTGATGGCGGTTTCACCGATGTGGTTGGTGCCTGGTTATCCATCAGCCGCAGTACCGAATCCAGACGCTTCGCCTGGGAGAGAATTTCCTGCAACTGCTGACGATCGAAACCGTGTTTGTTCACCATTTTGTCGATGAACTGCTGGGCATTCGGGTTATTAGCGAAATCGCCGCCCATCTGCATCACATTGTGCTGCGGCTCAAGCAGGAAGCCGCCAGACGGCGTTCCGGTGGTCGTTTCAGTCTCAGTAGGTTTTGGCTTGCTGCTACAGGCGGCAAGCAACACAAAAAGGGGAAGCAATGTTACATAACGACGCTTGAACATGAGGGGTCCATTTAACAGATTCAACCAGGGGCAAGTATGGTAAAGCATCACGCCCCGCACAAGGAAGCGGTAGTCACTGCCCGATACGGACTTTACATAACTCAACTCATTCCCCTCGCTATACTTTTACTCAAACTTTCAAATTAAAATATTTATCTTTCATTTTGCGATCAAAATAACACTTTTAAACCTTTCAACCTGATTAGATTAGGTTGCCGTTTGGTAATAAAACAATAAATCCTGAAGGAGAGAACAATGATAGAAACCATTACTCATGGTGCAGAGTGGTTTATCGGGCTGTTCCAAAAGGGCGGAGAGGTGTTTACCGGAATGGTGACCGGCATTCTTCCGCTGTTGATTAGCCTGCTGGTTATCATGAACGCACTGATTAATTTTATCGGTCAGCATCGTATTGAACGTTTTGCTCAACGTTGCGCCGGTAACCCTGTTTCCCGTTACCTACTGTTACCGTGCATTGGCACGTTTGTCTTTTGCAATCCGATGACCTTAAGCCTAGGTCGCTTTATGCCGGAAAAGTACAAACCCAGCTACTACGCGGCGGCCTCTTATAGCTGCCACTCAATGAATGGCCTCTTCCCCCATATCAACCCTGGCGAACTGTTTGTTTATCTTGGCATTGCCAGCGGTCTGACAACGCTGAACCTGCCACTTGGCCCACTGGCGGTGAGTTATCTGCTGGTTGGTCTGGTCACCAATTTCTTCCGCGGCTGGGTGACCGATCTGACCACCGCCATTTTTGAGAAAAAGATGGGCATTCAACTTGAACAAAAAGTTCACCTGGCAGGAGCAACATCATGACGCGTATTCGGATCGAAAAAGGAACGGGTGGCTGGGGCGGCCCGCTTGAGCTGGAAGCTACGCCGGGCAAAAAAATCGTCTATATCACCGCCGGTACCCGGCCTGCGATTGTTGACAAACTGGCACAACTTACTGGCTGGCAGGCTATTGACGGATTTAAAGAAGGTGAACCCGCGGAGGCGGAAATTGGTGTCGCGGTAATCGACTGTGGCGGCACATTACGCTGCGGCATCTATCCGAAACGACGTATTCCCACCATTAATATCCACTCGACGGGCAAGTCCGGTCCGCTGGCGCAGTACATTGTGGAAGATATTTATGTCTCTGGCGTAAAAGAAGAAAACATCACTGTAGTGGGTGATGCGACACCACAACCCTCTTCCGTGGGCCGTGACTATGACACCAGTAAGAAAATCACCGAACAAAGCGATGGTTTACTGGCGAAGGTGGGAATGGGCATGGGGTCCGCCGTTGCCGTGTTGTTTCAGTCTGGTCGTGACACCATCGACACTGTATTAAAAACCATTCTGCCGTTTATGGCATTCGTCTCGGCGCTCATTGGCATCATTATGGCTTCTGGCCTTGGTGACTGGATTGCCCACGGTCTTGCTCCGCTGGCGAGCCATCCACTGGGTCTGGTCATGCTGGCGCTCATCTGCTCCTTCCCACTGCTTTCACCTTTCCTCGGCCCAGGCGCAGTTATCGCACAGGTTATCGGCGTATTGATTGGCGTGCAGATTGGTCTCGGCAATATTCCGCCGCATCTGGCTTTACCGGCACTGTTTGCCATCAACGCGCAGGCGGCCTGCGACTTCATCCCGGTCGGTTTGTCGCTGGCGGAAGCCCGTCAGGACACGGTTCGCGTCGGTGTCCCTTCTGTACTGGTGAGCCGCTTTTTAACCGGCGCGCCGACTGTACTGATCGCCTGGTTTGTCTCCGGTTTTATCTATCAATAGAGGCTGAAACATGACCGTTATTTATCAGACCACCATCACCCGTATCGGCGCGAGTGCCACTGACGCCCTCAGCGACCAGATGCTCATCACCTTTCGTGAAGGCGCGCCAGCGGACCTCGAAGAGTATTGCTTCATTCATTGCCACGGCGAGTTGAAAGGTGCACTCCATCCCGGTTTGCAATTTTCACTCGGGCAGCATCGCTATCCGGTGACCGCTGTTGGCAGCGTGGCGGAAGACAACCTTCGCGAACTGGGTCATGTCACCCTGCGCTTCGATGGTTTAAACGAAGCGGAATTTCCGGGCACTGTCCATGTGGCAGGCCCTGTACCCGACGATATCGCGCCGGGATCGGTTTTGAAGTTTGAATCTGTTAAGGAGTAAAAAATGAATCAGGTTGCCGTTGTCATCGGTGGTGGGCAAACCTTAGGCGCGTTCCTGTGCCACGGTCTGGCTGCCGAGGGGTATCGCGTCGCGGTTGTCGATATTCAGAGCGACAAAGCCGCAAATGTGGCACAAGAAATTAACGCCGAATATGGTGAAGGTATGGCGTACGGTTTTGGTGCTGACGCCACTAGCGAGCAAAGCGTTCTGGCGCTCTCTCGTGGGGTAGATGAAATCTTTGGTCGCGTGGATTTGCTGGTCTATAGCGCCGGAATAGCAAAAGCAGCCTTTATCAGCGACTTCCAGCTCGGCGATTTTGACCGTTCGCTACAAGTGAATCTGGTGGGTTATTTCCTGTGTGCCCGTGAATTTTCGCGTTTGATGATCCGCGACGGGATTCAGGGTCGCATTATTCAGATCAACTCGAAATCCGGCAAAGTGGGCAGCAAACACAACTCTGGCTACAGCGCAGCGAAATTTGGTGGCGTCGGGCTGACTCAATCACTGGCGCTGGATCTGGCGGAGTACGGCATTACGGTGCATTCACTGATGCTCGGTAACCTGCTGAAATCGCCGATGTTCCAGTCACTGTTGCCACAATACGCGACCAAGCTGGGTATCAAACCGGATCAAGTCGAGCAGTATTACATCGACAAAGTACCGCTCAAACGCGGCTGCGATTATCAAGATGTGCTGAATATGCTGCTGTTCTACGCCAGTCCTAAGGCGTCGTACTGCACCGGACAGTCGATCAATGTCACCGGCGGTCAGGTGATGTTCTGATCAACAGCGGAGATCCGTTAAGGATCTCCGTGAGACTATAGAATGCCTGATGCGCTACGCTCATCAGGCATACAGGACTTCCGCCACTACATTAAGGAAAAGTTATGGTATCCGCACTCATCACCGTCGCCGTTATCGCCTGGTGTGCGCAACTGGCCTTAGGCGGCTGGCAAATTTCTCGTTTTAACCGTGCCTTCGACACACTATGCCAGCAAGGGCGGGTTGGCGTGGGCCGTTCCAGCGGGCACTTTAAACCGCGGGTCGTGGTCGCCATCGCGCTGGACGATCAGCAGTGCATCGTCGACACCTTGTTTATGAAAGGACTGACTGTCTTCGCCCGACCGCAAAAAATTCCCGCAATTACCGGCATGCATGCGGGTGATTTACAGCCCGATGTGATCTTTCCCCATGATCCACTATCACAGAATGCTCTATCATTGGCGCTTAAACTGAAACGTGGATAATTTCGTTGTGAATGTTACTTGCTTGCGAAGTTATCATTTTGAAACCTAAATCAGGTAATCACGCCCATGAAACCTCGTCAGCGTCAGGCCGCCATTCTGGAGTATCTGCAAAAGCAGGGTAAATGCTCGGTTGAAGAATTGGCGCAATACTTTGACACCACAGGCACAACCATTCGCAAAGATCTGGTCATTCTGGAACATGCCGGAACCGTCATTCGTACTTATGGCGGAGTGGTGTTGAATAAAGAGGAATCCGATCCGCCTATCGATCATAAAACGCTCATCAACACCCACAAGAAAGAGCTGATTGCAGAAGCTGCCGTTAGTTTTATCCATGATGGCGATTCGATCATTCTTGATGCTGGCAGTACCGTTTTGCAGATGGTTCCCCTGCTCTCGCGCTTTAATAACATCACGGTGATGACCAACAGCCTGCATATCGTCAATGCGCTATCCGAACTGGATAACGAACAAACTATCCTGATGCCAGGCGGAACATTTCGCAAAAAATCGGCCTCATTTCACGGGCAACTGGCAGAGAATGCCTTCGAGCATTTCACCTTCGATAAATTGTTTATGGGCACCGACGGCATCGATCTCAATGCGGGCGTAACCACGTTCAACGAGGTTTATACCGTCAGTAAGGCAATGTGCAATGCCGCGCGCGAAGTGATTTTGATGGCGGACTCATCAAAGTTTGGCCGTAAAAGCCCCAACGTAGTTTGCAGTCTTGAAAGCGTCGATAAGCTAATTACCGACGCAGGTATCGATCCGGCGTTTCGTCAGGCGCTGGAAGAGAAAGGGATCGATGTGATCATAACCGGAGAGAGCAATGAGTGAAGCACTACTGAACGCGGGACGTCAGACGTTAATGCTGGAGTTGCAGGAAGCAAGCCGTTTACCGGAACGTCTGGGCGATGATTTTGTTCGCGCCGCCAATATCATCCTGCACTGCGAAGGCAAAGTGGTGGTTTCGGGAATTGGCAAATCGGGCCACATTGGTAAGAAAATCGCCGCAACACTTGCCAGTACCGGCACACCGGCTTTTTTTGTCCATCCGGCAGAAGCACTGCACGGCGATCTGGGGATGATTGAAAGCCGCGATGTGATGCTGTTTATCTCTTACTCCGGTGGCGCGAAGGAACTGGATCTGATTATTCCGCGTCTGGAAGATAAATCTATCGCGCTGCTGGCGATGACCGGCAAACCGACGTCACCGCTGGGCCTGGCGGCGAAAGCGGTGCTGGATATCTCCGTAGAACGCGAAGCCTGCCCGATGCACCTTGCGCCGACCTCCAGCACCGTCAATACCCTGATGATGGGTGACGCGCTGGCGATGGCGGTCATGCAGGCGCGCGGTTTTAATGAAGAAGATTTTGCCCGCTCCCACCCAGCTGGGGCACTGGGCGCTCGCTTGCTGAATAAAGTGCATCATCTGATGCGTCGTGATGACGCTATCCCACAGGTAGCGTTAACCGCCAGCGTGATGGATGCGATGCTGGAACTCAGCAGCACCGGTCTGGGGCTGGTGGCGGTATGTGACGCTCAACAACAGGTACAAGGCGTCTTTACCGACGGCGATTTACGTCGCTGGCTGGTAGGCGGCGGCGCACTCACCACGCCAGTTAATGAAGCGATGACGACAGGCGGCACCACATTACAGGCACAAAGTCGCGCCATCGACGCCAAAGAAGTTCTGATGAAACGCAAAATCACTGCCGCACCAGTGGTAGATGAAAACGGCAAACTCACCGGCGCAATTAACCTGCAGGATTTCTATCAGGCCGGGATTATTTAATCCTTCAATCCCAGACGTTTCGCCAGCCGATGCAGGTTGGCGACGTCAGTTTCCAGCATTCGCGCACAGGCTGCCCAGTTGTGATGATTTTGTGCCAGTGCCTGGCGAATAGTTTCACGCTGGAACGCTTCTGTCGCTTCACGCAGGTTTTGCTTAACAACGGGCACCGCCGCCGCTTCTGGCGGCGGCAACGTCACCTCAGGAAAAGCAAAATGTTGCGCCTCAAGAATCACTTCATCGCCGTTGCGGGTGGCTCTCGCCAGCACTACCGCCCGATGAATAGCATGTTCCAGTTCGCGCACGTTTCCCGGAAAACTGTAGTGTTGCAGTAAATTTCGCGCCCCGGCACTTAATACCACGCGGGAGAGCCCCTGCCGCAAACGACACTGCTCGCAGAAATACCCCGCCAGCAGAATGACATCATCGCCCCGCTCACGCAGCGGCGGCACCGAAAGTGGAAACACGCTCAGGCGATGAAACAAATCGGCGCGGAATCGCCCTGCCAGCACCTCTTCGCGTAAGTCGCGGTTAGTCGCCGCCAGCACGCGCACATCGACCCGCAAACTACGGTCATTGCCAACGCGCTGAATATCGCCATACTGCAACACCCTCAGCAGCTTGGCCTGCAATGCCAACGACAACTCGCCGATCTCATCGAGAAACAGAGTACCGTTATCCGCCATTTCAAACTTCCCGCTGCGGTTACTGATAGCGCCAGTAAACGCTCCTTTCACATGCCCGAACAACTCACTTTCCGCCACACTTTCCGGCAGTGCGGCACAGTTGAGA
The DNA here is from genome assembly GCF_053555855.1 of Shigella sp. SIG3. Taxonomy (NCBI): domain Bacteria; kingdom Pseudomonadati; phylum Pseudomonadota; class Gammaproteobacteria; order Enterobacterales; family Enterobacteriaceae; genus Shigella; species Shigella sp. SIG3. Next base: position 6,570 of record NZ_JBQZXE010000018.1, on the reverse strand, counting down.
TAGACCAGCGGATTCACCGCCCGTGGCGAGGCTTCATGAATCGCTTTCGCCACCAGCTCCTTACCGGTTCCCGTCTCACCGCTGATCAGAACGTTGAGATCGGACGCCGCCACAATCTCAATCTCTTTTTTCAGTTGCGTCATGCCAGGGGACAAGCCAATCATCTGCGTCTGTTTCACCGCTTCAAACGGCGTGGCATCGCCTGGCAGCATATTCTGGCTTTCCAGTTGTTCAATCAGCAACGCATTGCTTAACGCTCCCGCCGCCAGCGCGGCAATCAGCCGTAACTCTTCGTCGCTGAAAACATCGAACTGATCGGGCTGCATCCCGTCGAGCGTCAGTGCGCCGATCAGGTTTTGTCCGACAAACAATGGCAGACCAACGCAGGCGTGAACCTTCAGACTCTCCTGCCCAGGAATCAAACCGTCATAGGGATCGGGCAATTCGCTGTCTGCGGGAAAGCGCACCACATCCCCGGCGCGGGCAATCGCTTCCAGCCGTGGATGCCCTTCCAGCGCAAAGCGTCTACCGAGTACATCCTTTGCCAGACCGTCGATGGCAAGCGGAATAAACTGCCGCGAATCGTAACGTAGCAACGCAGACGCATCGCACTCCAGCACCTGACGTAGCGTGGTGATCAGGCGCTGAAAACGATCCTGATGACCAATCCCACGCTGCAATTCGATGGCGATATTCGCCAGCACATCAACGGAAAAACTCATCTTTGCCTCACTGTCAATTTGACTATAGATATTGTCATATCGACCATTTGATTGATAGTCATTTTGACTACTCATTAATGAGCATAATTTTATTTATAGAGTAAAAACAATCAGATAAGAAACTGGCACGCAATCTGCAATTAGCAAGACATCTTTTTAGAACACGCTGAATAAATTGAGGTTGCTATGTCTATTGTGGTGAAAAATAACATTCATTGGGTGGGTCAACGTGACTGGGAAGTGCGTGATTTTCACGGCACGGAATATAAAACGCTGCGCGGCAGCAGCTACAACAGCTACCTCATCCGCGAAGAAAAAAACGTGCTGATCGACACCGTCGACCATAAATTCAGCCGCGAATTTGTGCAGAACCTGCGTAATGAAATCGATCTGGCGGATATCGATTACATCGTGATTAACCATGCAGAAGAGGACCACGCCGGGGCGCTGACCGAACTGATGGCGCAAATTCCCGATACGCCGATCTACTGTACTGCCAACGCTATCGACTCGATAAATGGTCATCACCATCATCCGGAGTGGAATTTTAATGTGGTGAAAACTGGCGACACGCTGGATATCGGCAACGGCAAACAGCTCATTTTTGTCGAAACACCAATGCTGCACTGGCCGGACAGCATGATGACTTACCTGACAGGCGACGCGGTGCTGTTCAGTAACGATGCTTTCGGTCAGCACTACTGCGACGAGCATCTGTTCAACGATGAAGTGGATCAGACGGAGCTTTTCGAGCAGTGCCAGCGTTACTACGCCAATATCCTGACGCCGTTCAGCCGCCTGGTAACGCCGAAAATTACCGAGATCCTGGGCTTTAACTTACCAGTCGATATGATAGCGACCTCCCACGGCGTGGTCTGGCGCGATAACCCGACGCAAATTGTCGAGCTGTACCTGAAGTGGGCCGCTGATTATCAGGAAGACAGAATCACCATTTTCTACGACACCATGTCGAATAACACCCGCATGATGGCTGACGCTATCGCCCAGGGAATTGCGGAAACCGACCCACGCGTGGCGGTGAAAATTTTCAACGTCGCCCGAAGCGATAAAAACGAAATCCTGACCAATGTCTTCCGCTCAAAAGGCGTGCTGGTCGGCACTTCGACGATGAATAACGTGATGATGCCGAAAATCGCCGGGCTGGTGGAGGAGATGACCGGATTACGCTTCCGTAACAAACGCGCCAGTGCTTTCGGATCTCACGGCTGGAGCGGCGGTGCGGTGGATCGCCTTTCCACGCGCCTGCAGGATGCGGGTTTCGAAATGTCGCTCAGCCTGAAAGCCAAATGGCGACCAGACCAGGACGCTCTGGAGTTATGCCGTGAACACGGTCGCGAAATCGCCCGTCAGTGGGCGCTCGCGCCGCTGCCGCAGAGCACGGTGAATACGGTAGTTAAAGAAGAAACCTCTGCCACGACGACGGCTGACCTCGGCCCACGAATGCAGTGCAGCGTCTGCCAGTGGATTTACGATCCGGCAAAAGGCGAGCCAATGCAGGACGTTGCGCCAGGAACGCCGTGGAGTGAAGTCCCGGATAACTTCCTCTGCCCGGAATGCTCCCTCGGCAAAGACGTCTTTGACGAACTGGCATCGGAGGCAAAATGAGCAACGGCATTGTGATCATCGGTTCGGGCTTCGCCGCCCGCCAACTGGTGAAAAATATTCGCAAACAGGACGCCACTATTCCATTAACCCTGATTGCCGCCGACAGCATAGATGAGTACAACAAACCCGACCTCAGCCATGTTATCAGTCAGGGGCAACGTGCCGACGACCTTACCCGCCAGACGGCGGGTGAATTTGCCGGGCAGTTTAATCTGCGCCTGTTTCCGCACACCTGGGTGACGGATATCGATGCCGAAGCCCATGTGGTGAAAAGCCAGAATAATCAGTGGCAATACGACAAGTTAGTGCTGGCAACCGGTGCCAGCGCCTTTGTCCCGCCTGTGCCTGGGCGTGAGTTAATGCTGACGTTAAATAGTCAGCAAGAGTATCGCGCCTGTGAAACGCAACTGCGGGATGCCCGACGCGTGTTGATTGTCGGCGGTGGTTTGATTGGTAGCGAACTGGCGATGGATTTTTGTCGTGCAGGCAAAGCGGTCACGCTAATCGACAACGCTGCCAGTATTCTGGCGTCATTAATGCCACCAGAAGTAAGCAGCCGCTTGCAGCATCGGTTGACGGAGATGGGCGTTCATCTGCTGTTGAAATCTCAGTTGCAGGGGCTGGAAAAAACGGATTCTGGCATTCTGGCAACGCTGGACCACCAGCGTAGTATCGAAGTGGATGCGGTAATTGCTGCCACCGGACTGCGCCCGGAAACAGCCCTGGCACGACGCGCCGGGCTGACGATTAATCGCGGCGTTTGCGTCGATAGTTATCTGCAAACCAGTAATGCCGATATTTACGCGCTGGGCGATTGCGCGGAAATTAACGGTCAGGTATTGCCGTTCCTGCAGCCGATTCAACTTAGCGGGATGGTGCTGGCAAAAAATCTTCTCGGCAATAACACGCCGCTGAAACTACCGGCGATGCTGGTGAAAATCAAAACGCCGGAATTACCGCTGCATCTGGCAGGCGAAACCCAGCGTCAGGATTTACGCTGGCAGATTAATACCGAACGCCAGGGAATGGTGGCGCGCGGCGTTGACGATGCTGACCAGCTTCGCGCCTTTGTGGTCAGTGAGGATCGGATGAAAGAGGCATTTGTATTGTTGAAAACGTTGCCGGTGTAGGTGGGCTACTGTGCCTAAAATGTCGGATGCGACGCTGGCGCGTCTTATCCGACCTACGGGGACGCATGTGTAGGCCGGATAAGGCATTTACGCCGCATCCGGCAAGGGTGTCCAAATGCAACACGCTTTATCCGTTCTGGACTTCACCCGCTAACCAACGCGCCGCAGCAATAACCCCCTGCCCCAGAGACAAACCGCCATCACCCGCCGGTAAACTCTGTGGAAAGAGCAATGTGAAATCAGCGAGATAATGCGCCAGACGTGCACGCAGCAAACGGTTATGAATAACCCCGCCGCTAAATACCAGCGTAGTGATACCACGCATCGTGGCCTGCTCACGCATCAACGCGGCAAAACCCTGCGCCAGCGCATCATGAAACGCCCACGCGCGTTGATTAACCGGTGCCTGCCAGTTCAGCCACTGCTGCCAGAAAGTGGCGAGATCCAGTTGATTGTCCACCCGCGGCATCGTCACCGGATGCGTCACTCCGTCGCATGAGGCTGCGAGCGCCTCCAGAGCACAAGCCGCTTCACCTTCATAACTTAACGTGGCTGGCGCACAGCCCAGTGCCGCCGCCACTGCATCGAACAACCGCCCACACGATGATGCCAGCGGCGCGTTAATTCCACGCTCAATGGCCCGCGCCAGTACGCTCCAGTTTTGCTGTTGCACACTTGCCGTTTCAGGGTAATTCTGCCACTCCGGCACAAAGCGCAGGCACTGCGCCAGCAGGTTTCGCCACGGCTGCTTCGCCGCCAAATCGCCACCCGGAAGCGCCACTGCAGGCAAGCCGCCCAGGTGCTCACATTCGCGATAGTTCACCCGCAGGCACTCGCCGCCCCACAAAGCGCCATTCTCCCCCATACCGATACCGTCGAGCGTCAAAGCAATGACATCACCGCCATCCAGCGGCCACTGATGCTCTGCCAGACACGCCGCTGCATGGGCATGATGATGCAGTACCGTTTGCGTCGGCAGATTCATTTCGCTCGCCCACTGGCTGGAGACATAGCCCGGATGCACATCATGCACAATGTATTGCGGAGTGAAATCGTAGATGTTTTGCATCAGGCGTAACGCTTCGCGCCACTGCATCTGGATGCCATCGTCACTTAAATCGCCCAGATGCTGACTCAACACCACTTGTTCACCGCGCACCAGGCAGAAGGTATTTTTCAGATCCGCGCCAAGACACAGCACAGGCGGAACATTTTTAAAGCCCGGAGGCAAAACCAGCGCATCCGGCACATACCCCCGCGAACGGCGCAGCATTTCGCCGCTTTCGCGCACCACTGAATCATCCATCCGCTGCACGATGTCGCGGTTATGTAGCAAGAATCCGTCGGCAATGCCCTGCAAATCCGCCAGCGCCTGTTCGTTGCTGATAGCTGGTGGTTTACCGCTCAGGTTGCCGGAGGTCATCACCAGCGGGCATTGCAGTTCCTGTAACAGCAAATGCTGGAGCGGGTTCGCAGGCAACATCACCCCGACTTCGTTAAGGCCAGGGGCGATATCATCACAAAGCTCAGGTACGTATTTTTTATCCACCAGCACAATCGGCGCAGCGGGCGTGGTAAGCAACTGGCGCGCAGCGTCTGGTAAACTTTCTGCCACTGGCAACATGACTGCCAGCGGTTTCGCCGGGCGATGTTTGCGCTCCCGCAGTGTCGCCACCGCGTTACTGTTACGTGCATCGCAGGCAAGATGAAATCCGCCAATCCCTTTGATGGCGACAATGTTGCCCATTTTTAACTGTGCGATAGCTGCCTGTAATGCCGCCTCTTGTTCTGCATGTTCACCATGACTTACCCATTCAAGATGCGGGCCACACTCCGGGCAGGCCACCGGCTGGGCGTGGAAGCGACGATCGAGCGGGTCGCGGTACTCTTTGTCACAGGCCGGACATAGCGGAAACGCCGCCATCACGGTAAACGGGCGGTCGTAAGGCATCGCGCGAATAATGGTGAAACGCGGGCCGCAGTGGGTACAGTTGATAAACGGATAACGATAACGCCGCTCGCCTGGGGTATTCATTTCGGCAAGGCAAGCAGGGCAAGTGGCGGCATCCGGGACAATTTGCGTATTCATGGTGCCGCCGGTGCTCTGGCGGATGGTGAACTCGGTGGGCAGTTGTGACCAGATAAACGGCTCACGCTCGACGCTATCAATACGCGCCAGTGGCGGACAGTGCTGATGCAATTGAACAAGAAACGTTTCCGGATCTTCCAGCAGCCGGACTTCTACGCCATCGCCGTCATTACATACATCGCCGTGAAGATTTAATTGCTGTGCCAGCTGCCAGACAAACGGACGAAAACCGACGCCCTGCACTTTGCCACGAATACGCAGTTGGACACCGCAAAATGTGTTTTTTGCCATTGAGTTATTCCCGCCATCATGAATTGCGTAACCCGCCCTGCCGGACACGACAGCGTCGTATCCGGCAGTCTCAGGTCGGCGATACCGCCCGCTCCGTATTCTACGAATATTTCCGGGAATTCCTTTGATGCCAGAACAGTTCTGTAAGATTTTTAGAACATCAGCGCCGTACGGCGGCGTTTTTCTGCGCTCAGTTGTTCAAGTTTATTACGATCGACACAAATCAGCGCATGGGTCGGGCAAGCCGCCATACACGCCGGGCCGTCTTCACGATGGTTGCACAGGTCGCATTTATTGGCTTCGGCTTTGTCAGCCCGTACATTCAGACCCGCGCCGCTGTTGCGAATCACAGGACGTACCACCACTTCCATCGCGCCATACGGGCAAGCCACCACGCAGGTTTTGCAACCAATGCAACGTTCCTGCATCACATGAACAAACCCTTTATCACAGCTGATAGCACCATTCGGGCAGACGTTAGCGCACGGTGCATCTTCACACTGACGGCAAACTGTCGCCGTGGAAATGTTCACACCTTTAATGACATGGATACGCGGTAAAAATGTTTCCGGGGTCAGCGATGCACAGTCCTGATTTTCCTGATGAGAAACCACGCACGCCACTTCACAGGTACGGCAACCAATACATTTACTCGCGTCAGCAATGATGAAACGGTTCATCAAATTCTCCAGCAATGACAGTTAATGCGCCG